>NZ_JAGWCV010000025.1:0-52852 GCF_020657735.1 Clostridioides sp. ZZV15-6383
TTTAATGAGGAAACTAGGGGCAGATTTAAAAATATTAGTCTAGAAAATGATAATAGAATATTTAAATCTGTTGAAGAAGAATTGAAGTACTTACGCATGGAGAATGAATTCTTAAAAAAGTTAAGTAGCCTATCGGACAAGTCAAAGTAAGCGATAAATTTAAAACAATTAAATATATTTAATTGATACTACAGATCCAAAGGAAATGATTAGTCTAATAAATGATTATATTTATTTTTATAATAATGAAAGATACAATTAAAAAACGGAATGAGTCCGATTGAATATCGAACTCATTCCGCATAAAGATAGCCTTTTTTAAGTCTGTCTACTTGACAGGGACATATCCAAAACAGATAAGCCTCTTTTTCATTGTTGAAATGATAAAAATAATCTAAATACTACTCTTCCTTCATTTTTTTCAATAACTCTGGATTTTCAAATAAATTAAATCCTGTTAAAGCTAATATTTTTATACCATCAATCACTCTATCTTTTGCATATTGATTTATAGAAGCTTCTAAAAACTCTTTTGTGTGTAGTTCTTCTCCATTTTCAGAAAACTTCATCAAAGGATGTATACATGGCATTATTTGACTTAAATTTCCCATATCTGTTGAACCCAACATTACTTGATCGTCTTCATATATTCCAAATTCTTCCATGATTTTTGTAAATATACCTGTTAAAACTTTGTTTTCATTTAATCCTTGACAAGTTGGCTCAAAGTGATAAAATTCAAGTTCACATCCAGTAGCTATTGCAGCACCTCTAGCACAATTTTTCACTTTTTCTACTACTTCATCAAAATAATTTTGTTCTTTTGCCCTTATCTCTAATCTTACTTTTCCCATATCAGGTATTACATTTGCAGCAGTCCCTGCTTCTAGTATAATACCATGTATTCTCGTTCCATCTACTAGTTGTTGTCTTAGTGCATTTATATTGTTATATAGTAATACTACTGCATCTAGGGCATTTATTCCATTATATGGCTTAGCTCCTGCATGAGATGCTTTTCCAGTGAATATAAAATCTAGACCTCCTATTGCTATAATTTCTGGTGCTACACAAGTCTTCGAATTTGGATGTATCATCATTGCTGCATCATATCCATCAAATACACCATGTTCTATCAAGTAAGGTTTTCCATCTCCAGTTTCTTCAGCAGGCGTCCCAATTATACTTACCTCTCCTTTGTAAGTATCTAGTATACTTGAAAGAGCTATTCCAGCTCCAACTCCCATAGATGCTATTAAATGATGTCCACATGCATGACCATTTCCTGGAAGAGCATCGTATTCTGCTATAAAAGTAATTCTTGGTCCATCGCCATTTTTCTTAGTTGCTTTAAAAGCTGTAGCCATACCTGCTAAATTTTCTTCAACTTCAAAGCCCTCTTCTCTTAAAAATTCTGCTATTTTTTTAGCAGACTTATATTCTTGTAAGGCAATTTCTGGTTCATCATATAAAGATTGACATAGCCCTAAAATTTTTTCTTTCTTTAAATCTGCCACTTGTATTATTTTTTCTTTCATATCAATCTTACCTCCCATTAAATTTATTTATTCATTTTTGTATCCTATTATAACTTTAATTTAGTTTATCTTTATTCTCTTTTAGGTATCTATTTTCCCAAAATTCAGCATTTTTTATATCCAGTTCTATAGGGTTAAAAGTTCTATCATTCCTTTTAATTCCTATCTTTTTCTGTCTTAGATAATCATAATATGCATTTATAGCTGGTTTTTTTAATGTAAAGATGGCAATTAAATTTATATATGTTAATATCCCTATACATATATCACCTAGTGCCCAACTTATAAGTGGCTCTATAAAACAACACATTGCTGCACATATTATAAGCATAAATCTACAGACATTAATTATGTACTTTCATGTTTTTCTGCTTTAATTCTAGTTACTAAGTAAGATACATTAGTCTCCATCATGTATGAAAATGCTAACAAAGTTGTAAATGTAAATAATAATAAAACTATTGCTATAAAAATATCACCTAATTGCGGATGTAATGTATTTATTAATATTGTGGACCCGGCTCTACACCTGGTAGTGTTGTGCAAACACCTGTAACATTATACATTCCTGTTATTACAATCATAATACCTGTAGCCATACATATTAATAGTGTGTCTACATAAACAGAAAATGCTTGAACTAATCCTTGTTTGGCTGGATGAATGATGATATCCCAACATGAGAACTATCTCCTTCAAGCAAGAGAGTAAACATCTCTTTTACATCTCTTATTTGAAAAAATTTTAATTTCAATGAAAAATATAATCCTATACACAAACACATTACAACTAATACGGGTGACCAAACAATTCCATTAATGGTGTTAACTAAATCGGTCACTTAACTCACCACCATTCATTTTATATTTATAGACAATAATTTAAACAGCTATATTTCAATATTTTATATAATCTTTATCTTAATATATCTAAAAAATCTATCTTCTATTTATTTATATTATTTTTAATCCACAATCTACAAATATTTATTTCTAAAATCAAGAATATTAATCGATATCTAAACATAAATTTATAAACTTTTTAACGATATGTGTTTGACCAATAATCAAACAATATAAATTGGAATACATATAATGAAAAGCCTGAAATTGTTACTATATAAATAGTACAATATACAATTATTGATATATAATTAAATAGTATCTAGTTAGATTTTAAATTTTCGTATTTATTATTAGGTGTAAAATTGAGTACAACTACCATCTATTTTTGGAATTCTTTTAAAATTTAAATTAAATAGGTTTATGTAAATATGCAAATAGATAATAATTGCTACTCAATTTTATACCTTTAGGGGTAACTTTATGCTAAAACCTAGAAAACTTGATAACATTTTGATTTTTACGCTTTATTCTCTAAACATTATTATAAAACTTAATTTATTGATATTTTTTATGCTATTTATGCAATCACATTCATCAAAATAAGTATTATATTTACATATACTTAATCACCAAATTTGAATATTTAAGCTTCTAATTTACTTGCTCTTCTCTTCTTAACCTTTAATATATATAAACAAGATAATATTCCAATAATTAGAATTGCTATCTGGAATATAAATGTGTATGTGTAACCTTTATTACCATAAGTATCTATCCAATATCCTATTAATGCAAATTGGAATACATCTGGTGAAAATCCTAAAGCTGCAGCTATACCTATAGTAGTTGCTGAATATTTAACTGGAACTTTTACTTCATCTTGAACTGCATAGTATATACCTTTTCCCATGTAACCTAATATACCTACTACAAATGTTAGAGCTATGAATATAGTCATTGGAGTTGATGCAGGTAATACTAGGAATAAAATTATTACTGCTATACCAAATACATAGATTGGTAAAAGCACTTTCGTAGGTGATTTTAATTTGTCTGCACAGTATCCTCCAAATGGTGCTCCAAACAATTTTAGACCATGCTGTCTTATTATTGCTAATGCACCAGATAGTGCAACAGAACCTCCAAGTACTGATGTTATATATGGTGTAAAATAAGACATTGTAACTGTGAATGAATATACACAGAATATACTTATACCTACTAGCCAAGTATTTGGTGATTTTAGTACTGTCATAAAATCACCAGCAGACATTTTTTCACTTGCTTCTTCTTTATCTTCTCTAATATCTACATCTTTAATTACATACCATAATACTGGACACATTGCTATTGATAATATTCCTAGAGATATCATTACCCATCTCATACCCAATGCAGGAGTTGCAAAGCATGTATAAATATATAAGAATATTGCGCCCATTACTACTCCAGAAACTCCAACCATAGCTTCATTAAATCCATAAACTTTACCTTGATTATCTTTTCCTATAACTCTAAGTATCTTTACCATAGAAGGATAGTTCATAACTAATGATGTAATTGCACAACCTACCCAAGTTGCAACTGCAAATGAATAGTTCATATTAAATGCAAATAAAAATGATACTACTCCATTAAGAAACACAGAACCTAAAATTATCTTTCTATAATCAAATCTATCTGCTAACCAACCTCCTATAGGAGCTCCAAATATATTTCCTAATCCATAAATCGTAAGTAGAAAACCTAGTTGAGTATTTGTACATTCTAATGCTTTTAAGATTGGATCATATAATGTATATTGGATAAATGGTATAATATAAACTAATTCCCAAGATATTGCTATAATAACAAGTTGAAACATTAACTTTCCAAAATTTATACCGTTCCCTTTTTCTCCCATATTTAAACCCTCACTTTTTATATTTATTCACAAGCATAATTGAGTTCTTTTTTTATAACCTCTGCAAGTATTTGAACACCTTTAACAATTTGTTCTTCTGACATTGTTGTATAGTTAAGTCTCATAGTATTCTTTGGACCATTGTTTGCAAAGAAAGATTCTCCAGAAACATAAGCAACTCCAGCATCAATGGCTTTATCTAGTAAATCATCTACATTTATGCTTTCAGGAAGTTCAACCCATATAAACATTCCTCCATCTGGCTCTGTATATTTAGCTTCCTCTGGGAAATGTTTCTTCATAGCATCTAACATCAATAGACATCTTTTTTTATACTCTGCTCTTATTTTTTCTATATGCTCATTTAAGTTATATTTCTTTAAAAATTCTATTACTTGTACTTGAGAAAATTGGTTTGACTGTAAATCTATACCTTGTTTTAAAAGTTCTGCTTTATCTATAATGTCTACATTACCACACATCCAAGCAACTCTAAATCCTGGACATAATACCTTTGAAAATGACCCTAGATATAATACTTTGTCTTTAGTATCAAGTGATTTAAGTGTAGGTAGAGGCTCTGGTGTGAATCTTATTTCTCCATAAGGATTATCTTCTATTACTATGACATCATATTTATTTACAACTTCCATAAAATCTTTTCTTCTTTGTAGAGACCACGTTTTTCCTGTAGGATTTTGAAATGTTGGTATTACATAGATTACCTTTATATTAGAATTTTCAGATAATAATTTATCTAATTCATCTGTTACCATTCCTTCTTCGTCTGTATCTACTCCTAAAAAATCACATTCATAAGGTCTAAATGCATTTATTGCACCTAAGTAACTTGGATTTTCTGTAACTATTATATCTCCCTTTTCAAGTAAAATCATAGCACTAAGAGCGATACCTTGTTGTGACCCAGTAGTTATTATGATATTTTCTGTTTTTGTATCAATATTTTCTTCTTCTTTCATTCTTTTTACTAATAAATCTAATAACTCATCTTCACCTTTAGTAGGTCCATATGCTAAGGCAAATTTTCCTCTTTCATTAAGTACTTTTTGAGTTATTTCACTTATCTCTTCTATTGGAAATAAATTTGGGTCAGGAAGTCCTGCCGCAAAAGATATAACAGTACCACCACTTGCTACCTTCTGAGCTATTTTCTTTTGAGAATCTCTTATAGCTGAAGCTTTTACCATATCCATTCTTTTTGCATATTTCATAATACTTTATCCTCCTTAATAATAATTTCTTATTGTGATGCTAAGCACGCTAATGCTATTGAATTTATTTTAATTTCAGCTGTATCAGAACGTGAACCTAAAATTATTGGATTTGTTGCTCCTAAAACTATACCTGCCCACTTAGCTTTATTAAATCTAAGCCATGACTTTCCTAATATATTCCCTGCTTCTATATTTGGAAATACTAATAAGTCAACATCACCAGCGATATTGCTTTTAATACCTTTATGTTCTGCTGCATGTGCATCAAATGCTACATCAAATGCTATTGGACCTTCTACTATACAACTTGGTATTTCTCCTGATTTTTCCATCTCCACAAGTAAGTTGGCATCCACTGTAGATTGTATTTTAGGGTCTACCATTTCATTTGCAGTAAGTATCGCAGTTTTAGGATTTTCCATACCAATACTCTTCATAGTGAGAAGTGCATTTATCATTATATCTTTTTTTTGATTTAAATTTGGTGATACATTTATACCACTATCAGTGCAATAAAGAAGTTTGTGGTATTGAGGTAATTCATATACTGCAAGTAAACTTAATAATCTTCCTGTTCTAAGACCAGTTTCTTTGTTTAGTATAGCTCTCATATAGACACTTGTATTTACTAATCCTTTCATAAGAATTTTAGCATCCTTATTCTTAACTATTTCTACAGCCTTTTTAACTGATTCATCAGGATTTTGACATCCTATTATTTCATGACCTTTTAATCCAATTTCTCTCGATATATTTTCTATTTTATCCTTATCTCCTACAAGAATTGGCTTTATAATATTTAAATCTGTTGCTGATTTCACAGCCTTTAATACTTCTTTGTCTTCTGCAACAGCAACACTTACAATAACAGGTTCAAGCTTTTTAGCCTCTTCCAATAAATTATTAAAATCTTTTAACATACTCTTTCTCCTAAATATTAATAAGTTTTTGCTATTTCTTCTCCATTAAGTACTCTAAGTGCTCCAAGAGCAAGTGCTTCCATTTCCATCTCTCCTGGTACTATCTCTACTGGAGCTAGATATGACACTTTTTCTATGACTCCTTTAATTACCATTTCCGAATGAGATATACCTCCTGTTAAAATAATTCTATCTACATTTCCTGAAAGTGAAGCTCCATACATAGAGATTTCTTTTGCTACTTGATAAATAAATGCATCCATTATAAGTTTTGCCTTCTCATCACCTTCCTTGATTCTGTTTTCAATTTCTATCATGTCTTTTGTACCTAAATAGTCATACATTCCTCCAATAGAACTTACTTTTGAGACCATTTCATCATGAGTATATTTTCCTGAGTAACACAATTCTATAAGAGGATATGCAAGTAAGCCACCGCTTCTTTCTGGAGAAAATGGGCCATCAGATCTTCCACCACTTCCATCAATCATTTTGCCTTGTTTATGTGCTACAATTGATATTCCAGAACCTAAATGAGCTACAATAAAGTTATAATCCTCGTATTTTCCACCAAATTTTTGTGCAATTTTTCTTGAAACAGCTTTATGATTTAATGCATGTAACCAGCTAGCTTTTCCTATATCTGATATTCCTGTAATCCTTGATACATCATCAAACTCATCCACAGAAACTGGGTCTACTACAAATGATTGTACTCCTATTTCATCTGCTATGGTTTTGGCTAATAATGCACCTAAATTTGATGCATGCTCTCCGTTTATTTCATTTCTCATATCCTCAATCATTTCTTCACTCACAATATAAGTGCCACCTTTTATAGCTTTCATAAGTCCACCACGACCAACTACTGCATCAAAAGAATTTATATTATGATTCTCACTACTTAAAATATCTACTATTAATTGTTTTCTATAGTCATATTCGTCAAATACTTTAGAAAAGCTTTTTAAATCTTCTCTTGTATGAGTTATATTTTTTTTCAAAACTTCATTTTCATCTTGAAAAACAGAAATTTTTGTAGATGTACCACCAGGATTTATTACTAGAATTTTCAATTTAACACCCCCTAGTTCTATTATATAGAACATTGTTCTTATTTTTTAACCTAAAACCTTCGTCCTATTATTCAGAACGATGTCCTATATTTATCAATTAAATACTAACATATAAAAATAAGTATTTCAAATATTTAAAATATTCATTCATAGTCGTATCCAGCTTCAAATGCTTCTACATTTTTAGCATTAAATTTACCTTTACCTTGATTTTCAAAGTATTCACACATACCACTTTCAAATTCTTCTTTTGTAAATAAATCTAAATTCTTTACCATAGCACCTAACATACAAATATTAGCAGCTTTTTCATTACCTAAATTTTGTGCTATTTCAGTAACGGGTACTCTTATAACATTAATATCTTCTCTATATTTTCTATCCTTACTTACTAGTGATTCATTGACAAACATATAACCATTTGTTTTCATTAAACTTTCATACTTATCTACTGATACACTATTCATTCCTAATAATATATATGGATTTTTTACACAAGGATTTGCAATTTTTTCATCGCTTACGACAACATTACAATTTGCACTTCCTCCCCTCATCTCATTTCCATAAGATGGGAACCATGTAATTTTCTTTTCTGCCTTATATGCAACATACATTATAATTTTTCCTGCTGTAAGAACTCCCTGTCCTCCAAAACCAGCACATATAATTTCATTCAACATATTATTTCCTCCCTAATCAATAAATTCTCCAAGTGGATACTTTGGAACAAGTTCATTTTCGATTCTCTTCATAGCATCTACTGGTTTTAATCCCCAGTTTGTTGGACATGGTACAAGTACTTCTATTAAGCAAAAACCTTTCTTTTCTTTTTGTTTTTCTAGAGCTTTTTTGATGTATCTTTTTGTTGTATTTATTTCTTTAGGGTTAGTTATTGTTCCTCTTGCTAGATATGCTATATCTAAATTTCCCATAACTTTTACAACATCAAATGTTGAACCATGATCTGCGTAATTTCTACCCGCTGGAGTAGAAGCTGTATATTGACCTTCTACAGTAGTTGGAGCCATTTGACCTCCTGTCATTGCAAACATGTTATTGTTCATAACAAGAAATATTACATTATCATTTCTAGTAGCAGCTGACATAGTTTCTCCAAGCCCTATTGCATAAGCTCCACCATCTCCAGCTATTGTAAATATATATTTATCTGGTCTAACTCTTTTCATAGCTGCCATCGCTGCTCCCATTTTACCATGAGGTGGAACGACAACATCTACATTCATACTAAATTGAAACATATGATTACAACCTATATCTGAACATATAATTGTATCTTGACATATATCCATTTCTGTTAGTACTTCTCCAATAATTCTATCGACTATAGAGTGTCCACAGCCTCCACAGAACATATTTTCACACATCATTATTGCTGGTGCTTTTTTAGCCATAATTAAAATACCTCCTCTTGCTTAGCTTTTCCATCTATAATCTGTTGAGCAAAATCTATTAATTGATTTACTTCTGCCATATATTGAGCTGTTGCTACTGAATACACTGGAAATCTATTATCACATGCTATAATTACATCTTCCTTCATCTGTGCCATCATGTTCATTTCAACTGTTACAAGCCCTTTCAATGAATCACTTAATTTTTTAAATGCTTTTCTTGGGTAAGGCCACAATGTTTTTGGTCTTATTAGTCCTAATTTTATTCCTTTTGCTCTAGCATCTCTAACTGCACCTTCTGCTATCCTTGAGGAAATTCCATACGCTACAAATACTACTTCTGCATCTTCTATTTCTATTTCTTCCCATCTTTGTTCATTTTCTTGAACTTTTCTCATTTTTTCTATATAACCTTTTTGCCATGTATCTTGGTCCTCAAAATATGTTATATCAGTTATAACTTTATTTTTTTCTCCTACAGGTGTTCCTTTAGCAGCCCATGGAGCTTTATCCATATCGTATTCTTTCATTGGTGGTGCTATACAAGGTTCTACCATTTGACCTATTGTAGCATCAGAAAGTATAAGTACTGGATGCATATATTTTTCAGCTAATTCAAAAGACTCATATGCCATATCCATATTTTCTTGAACACTATTAGGTGCCAATACGATTAGATGATAATCTCCATTTCCTCCACCTTTTACTGCTTGCCAATAGTTATCTTGACCAGCTCCTATAAATCCATCACCTATACCATACCTTTGTACACATGCTACAACTGCTGGCAAACCAGCTGATACCCAATATGCAATACCTTCTTGTTTTAATGAAAATCCTGGACCAGATGAAGAAGTCATGGCTCTTGCTCCAAGTGCACTTGCTCCCATAACCATATTTACACTGGCTATTTCTGATTCACCTTGGATAAATACTCCTCCAACTTCTTTTTGTCTCCATGCCATCATTTCTAATATTTCTGATTGTGGTGTTATCGGATAACCTGCATAAAATCTACAGCCACCACGTATAGCACCTTCTGCTAAAGCTTCATTTCCTTTAATTAATAAACTTTGCATACTTTTTCTCCCCCCCAATAAAAATAATTTATAATATTTCAAATACTAAATCAGGACACATTGTATAACAAGCGCCACATTGAATACATTTTTCTTCATCGACTTTGATAGTTACAAAGCCTTTTTTATTTGTGTAATCAGAAAGACTTATTGCATCTTTTTTACAAGCTTCAATACAAAGATAACACCCCTTACATCTTTCAACACTCAATTTGACTTTTTCCATTTCTCAAATCTCCCCTTTATGTAATATTTTTTACTTAATTTTAAATATATAATATTTATATTTTGTATAAACACTATATATGCATTAATTTTGTTCTGTAGTATAGAACATCGTTCTGTTTTTATATTGCTTAATTAAAAGATAACACATTTGCTTATATATTTCAACAATATTTTAAATTTTAAGAATATTTAAATTTAGATTAAATAAAAAGAGGCTATATTTAAACTGATATTCACAAATAACAATTTAAATATAGCCTCTTTTTATTATCCAGATTAAAAAATCATCTAAAAAGTTCAGATATACTTTTTGCAGTTTCTATAACTCTTTTAATTTTATACTCAAAGTCCCCTTCTCTCATTCTTATAGTTGGACCTGATAAACTTATTGCTGCAATAGCTTTATTGTCTTTATCTAAAATAGGTGCTCCAATACAAGTTAACCCGTGTTCTAGTTCTTCATCATCTATGGCATATCCCTGTTCTTTTATTTTTGCTAAAAAAAGCATCATATCATCCCAATTATCAATTGTGTGTTCTGTATACTTGTGTATTGGTGTTTTTCTATATTTTTCAAAATCTATAGAATCATTAAATGCCATAAGACATTTTCCAACTGCTGAACAATAACATTCACTACTTGAGCCAACTGATGGATTTACCGAGAGTAGTTGATTTGAACCATATTCTTTATGTATTATGATACTCCTTGGAGAATCTTGAGCTCTTTCTTCCAATATAGATACATTAACTACTTCGTTAAATTCTTGATTTAATTTTTTCGTATATGGTTTTACTATTTCAGTCAATGACATTTTTTCTCCCACAACCATACCTATTGCATATAAATTTATTCCTAGCCAATACTTACCATTCTCTGTGTTTTGTATAACAAAACCTTTGTTTTCAAGAGTGACCAAAGTTCTATGTATAGTACTTTTATATACTCCCATAACCTTACTTATTTCAGTTATTCCCATTTCTCTCTTTTCATGATATAACAGCAAAATTATGTCTAGGGCTCTATCTAATGCATTTATTATTTCTCCCATATACAAAAACTCCTCCTGCAAATATTAAGTGCTACTTCAACACTCTATTAAATATTATATATTAAAATTACAAAATTATCTATTTATCTTAATTATATTTTACAAAACAAAAATATTATACCTATTTTATAAAATAAAAACAAAATACTCACTACATCTTTCTTATTCTTGCTTATAGTAAGATTATTCTGTTATATTTTTATCCTATCTAGATAATAATATATATATCTATTATACAATAGATATATTTTTATACAAGACTAATAACGAGGTGAGATAATGGACAATTTTAAGAAAATATTGTTAAATGAACTACCTAATTTTAAAGAATATTCCTTAAAGTTTTTAAATGGAGAAATAAATAAAATGCAGTACAAAGGATTTTCAGGTGGATATGGTGTCTATGCTCAAAGAGATAAAAAATCCTTTATGATAAGACTTAGAGTATCTGCTGGAGTTTTATGTAAATATCAACTTAATAAAATTTATGAAATGGCTATTAAACATAACTTAGATAAAATACATTTAACAACTAGACAGGCTATACAACTACACGATTTATCTATAGACTCTATTGTTGATGTTATGGAAGAAGGAATAAAAAACGATATATTTACTAGAGGTGGTGGTGGTAATTATCCTAGAAATGTCGGATTATCGCCATTATCTGGAGTTGACCCTAGCGAAGCCTTTGATGTTACTCCATATGCAGTTGCTACTGATAAATATTTTATCAAAAATGCCACTACATATCATTTACCTAGAAAATTAAAAGTTTCTTATTCTAATTGTTACACAGATACTGCTCATTGTAGTATACAAGACTTAGGATTTGTAGCTACTTTGAAAAATGGCGAACGATATTTCAGAGTCTTCTTAGGTGGAGGTTTAGGTAAACATCCTAAAGTTGCTTTAGAACTTGATGAACTTATAAAACCAAAAGATGCACTATATTGTGTTGAAGGTATGATTAAATTCTTTATGGCTTATGGTAACTATGAAAATAAAAATAAAGCTAGGGTTAGATATATGGTGGAAACACTTGGTGAAAAATTATTCTTAGAAAAGTTTAAAGAATACTATAAATCAGAAAAAGAAAAAGGTGGTCTTGAACTCAATGTTGAAGAAATAGACTACTCTAAATCTGGAGTTAAAATAGATGTACAAGATTCTAGATTGATACCTCAAAAACAGGATGGTCTATACACCGTATATATACATCCAGTTGGAGGTATATTGTTGACAAAGGATTTAGATACTTTACTTAAAGAATTAGATAATATTGAAAATCCTATGATTAGACTAGGAATGACAGAAGGATTATACATTTTAAATTTAAATGGAAATGAAGCAAAAAGGATATTAGAAATAAGTAAAACTATTAGTTGTAATTCTCAGCTAGAACAGAGTATATCTTGTATAGGTGTTCCAATTTGTCAAATGGGTATACAAAATAGTCAGAAAATGTTACATGAAATCATAGATTATTTTAGATTACAAAATAGTGAAGAAGTTTTAAATAAAGCACCTAAATTATATATATCAGGATGTTTAAATTCGTGTGGTGTTCACCAAGTTGGTAGTATAGGTTTATGTGGTAAAAAGAAGAATGTTGATGGTGTATCTACAGATGCTTTTGAATTGTTTGTTGGAGGTAGTTTTGAAATAGGCAAGACTAGATTAGGAAAGTCACTTGGAGATTTTAAAGCTAGTGATATTCCTGAAATGCTTTATAAAATATCTGACGCATCATCAGGCAATTTTTATGAATGGGTAAATTCAAATGATGATATTTTAAACAAAATAACTGATAAGTATAAAATATAATTTATTATATTTACTTACAAAAAGTGTGGGTGTCTCAAAATGAACTTTTTAGTTTATGAGACACTCTTTTTCTATGAAATCAAATATATTTTCATCATCTCAACAATGAAAAATAAGACTATCTCTATTTTGAGACAGCCTTATTTCTTATAAATAGTTTAAATTTTATTTATAAACAATTTTAGATAAATCACAAATTTCTAGCATAGTATCATATACTTGTTTAAGTAAAGCAAGTCTATTGTTCTTGATAGCTTCATCATTATCCATGACCATAACTGTATCAAATAAATTATCAACTACTGGTCTTAAAGATGCAAATTCATCTAAAGCAATACCATATTTCTTATCTTTTAATAATTCCTTAACTTTTATCTTTACTTGTTTAAATTCATTGTAAAGTTTAATTTCAGCATCCTCTTTTAATAAAGTTTCGTTAACTTTATCACTTTCTGCTTTTTGAGCTAAAGTAGAAACTCTATTAAATGCAGTAAGCATCTCAACTAATTCATCTTTTTCCAACCAATTATTAAGCTCTAAAGCTCTCATGTGCATATCAGAAACATCATTTATATCAGAACTTAAAACAGCATCAACAACATCATATCTTATTCCTAAATCTTTAAATAGATTTTTTACTCTCTCATTGAAGAAATTCATTATTTGTTCAACAACTTCTTCTTTATTAAAATCTAATTCAGAGTAATTATCTAAAGCATGTTCAATAAGTACTTTTATATCTACAGCAACTTTTCTATCCATAAGTATACTTAATATACCTAAGGCTTGTCTTCTTAAAGCATATGGGTCTTGAGAACCTGTTGGTTGTATACCTATAGCGAAGAAACCTGCTATTGAATCCAACTTATCAGCTATTGATAAGGCAACCCCTGCATTAGTCTTAGGAAGTATATCTCCTGCAAATCTTGGAAGATAATGTTCAAAAATAGCTTCACTTACAACCTCATTTTCTCCTCCAACTTTTGCATATTCTTTTCCCATAAAACCTTGTAATTCGTCAAATTCTCCTACCATTCCAGTAACTAAATCTGCCTTAGATAATTTAGCAGCCCTTATAGTATCTTCCTTTTCATCTACTAAACCTAAGCTATCAAGTATATCAGCACTTAATTTTTCAAGTCTTAAGGTTTTATCATAAATAGTTCCTAGTTTTACTTGGAATACAACAGTTTTTAATTTTTCTATGTAGCTTTCTAAGTTTCTCTTAGTATCTTCTCTATAGAAAAATAAAGCATCTGCAAGTCTTGCTTCTAAAACCTTTTCGTTTCCAGCTTTAACATTGTCTATTCTGTAAGAATTACCATTTCTAACAGCTATAAAGTTAGGTAACAGTTTTCCATCTTTAAGTACTGGGAAATATCTTTGATGTTGTTTCATAGGAGTTATAACAACTTCTTTTGGTAGTTTTATATAATCTACATTAAATTCTCCATAAAAAGCAGTTGGATATTCAACTAAGTAAGTTACCTCTTCAAGTAAATCTTCATCAAATTCAACTTCTCCACCCAAAGAATTTGCAACTTCTATACATTGTTTTCTTATAATTTCTTTTCTCTTATTTTGGTCTAAAACTATATAATTTTTTTCTAATTTTTCAAAATAATCTTCTATAGAATTGACTTCTATTGTACTTTCTCCTAAAAATCTATGACCTTTTGTTATATTAGAAGATATTATTCCTTCTAAATCAAACTCTAATACTTTATCATTTAATAATGTGACTATCCATCTTATAGGTCTTGCAAATTTAAGATTTTTTCCTCCCCAACGCATAGCTTTTGGGAATACTACAGATTTTATAGTTTCTGGTAATATATCTTTTAATACTTCTGAAGTTTCTTTTCCATCTTGCTTTATAGTAGCAAAGATGTATTCGTCTTTTCCAACTTGTTTAAAGTATATATCAGATTCACTTAACCCTTTGCTTTTTATAAATCCTAAAGCTGGTTTTGTTAAATTATTTTCTGCATCAACAGCAATTTTCTTAGCAGGACCTTTTATTTCTTCTTCTAAATCATTTTGTTTATCACTTAATCCTTCAACTACTAAAGTCAATCTTCTTGGTGTCCCATATGCATTTACTTTATCAAAAGATATTCTATTTTCATCAAGTAATTTATTAAGATTGTTTTTTAATTGTTCTAGTGTGCTGCCTACAAATCTTGATGGCATTTCTTCAACACCGATTTCAAATAAAAGATAATTTTTCATTATTTGTCACCGTCCTTTAAAAGAGGGAATTCCATTTCTTCTCTTTGTTTTACAAAAGTTTCTGCAACAGTCTTTGCCATATTTCTAACTCTACCTATAAATGAAGCTCTTTGACTAACTCCTATTGCACCTCTTGCATCCAATGTATTAAATGCATGAGAGCATTTTAACACATAATCATATGAAGGTATTACAAGTCCATTTTCCATAAGTCTTAATGCTTCTTTTTCATATATATCAAATAGATTAAACAACATATCTGCGTCACATAATTCAAACGCATACATTGAATTTTCATACTCAGCTTTATTAAATACTTCACCATAAGTTATTTTATCATTCCATTTTAAATCATAAACACTATCAACTTCTTGAATATACATAGCTAATCTTTCTAATCCATATGTAATTTCTCCTGTTTCAAGCTCACATTCAATATTACCTACTTGTTGAAAATACGTAAATTGAGTTATTTCCATACCATCTAGCCAAACTTCCCATCCAAGTCCCCAAGCACCAACTGTAGCAGCTTCCCAGTTATCTTCAACAAATCTTATATCATGCTCACTTGGGTCAATTCCAATTTCTTTTAAACTTTCCAAATATAACTCTTGTATATTATCTGGAGATGGTTTTAGTATAACTTGGAACTGATGATGTTGATATAGCCTGTTTGGGTTTTCACCATATCTTCCATCTGCTGGTCTTCTTGAAGGCTCTACATAACATACTTGCCAAGGTTCAGGTCCTAATGATCTTAAAAAAGTATTAGGGTTCATAGTTCCCGCACCTTTTTCAATATCATAAGGTTGCATCATGATACAACCTTGCTTTGACCAGTATTTTTGCAACGCCAGTATCATCTCTTGAAAATTCATAAAAATCCCTCCTATAACAATAAAGCCTCTCGTCTACACGAAAGGCTATTTTAATAGTTCTTTTACAACTTTTAGAATATCAAATTCTATAAAATTTGTCAATGTTAGCGATAATTCTCATAATTATCTTCTCTTCATTTTTTAAAAGTCACTTTATATCTATTTATTTTCGTCTTCGTCTTCTTTATTCTTTTCAAATTCTTCTTTCATAAGGTCATCAGTTACATCTTTGTCATCTTCTTTTTTATCAACTACTACATCCTTCACATCTTTAGCTGCATTAGTTATCATATTCTTCAAAACATGAAGTTTTTCTTCATTCAATTCACCTAAATCTACAATTTCTCCATCTTCTTCATTTTGAACTTTTATACGATATTTACTTATAACGGCAGCTGATAGACCAACTAAAGTAGCTAATGGTACAAAAGCTAATCCAACAACTCCAACTGTTAAAGGAATGTTCATCATAGTTTTTCCATCTTTTTCAATTATTACTCTTACTACACTACTTTTTCTAAGAAGCTCTTTTAGTTGAAATTTTATATTTTCTCCATCTTTACCAAATACTTCTTCCATAGTTTCTTTAGCAGATTTTGCTTTACAATTACAAGTATTTTTTTTATTTTCTAAATATATTACTGCTTCAATTACATCTCCATCGCATATTACTAATGCCTCTTTTGCTTCTGCATAAGTTGCTCCTGGAACTCTTTCAAAGACTGAATCAACCATTTCAATAGTTATATTACTACTCATCATTATCCACTCCCTTATTATTTTTTACACTTTGTAATACGTGTAATGATTTAAAATTAATATTATCAACATAAACTTTCAAATACTTGTCTAGAATATTCTCAAGCTCATGTGTTATATATTTTGATACTTTAGCTTTACTACATGTTAAAATATCATTCCTTAATACATATTCCATAAGACTTATAGTTGTTAAGTCTAATTTTATATTATTATCAAAAAGTTTGCTACACTTACTACATAGTATACCACCTTCGTAGATATTAAACACAGAATTTTGCAAAATTTTACATTTACAATTAATGCATTTATTCACTATAGGTTTAAATCCTATATAGTCTAAAAATTTTAACTCGAATGCTACTGTTATAAACCTATTATCTGTATTCTCCTGTGTATACAAATACAGCGTCTGCGCAAGTAATATAAATAACCTATTATTAGTCTGATTTTCAAGTATAGAATTCTCAACTAATTTTGTAATATATGTAGCATAAGAAAATGCCTCTATATCGTAGGATATATTATAAAAACTTTTTATTATTTCGCTTTGAGTAACCTTGTACATATTACCTTGTTTTTTTAAGGTAAAATTGCTATAAGAAAATAACTGTGATGATGAAAGTAAAGAGCTCTTATTTTTTTTGGCTCCTTTTGCTATTGCAGATATCTTTCCAAGCTTCCTTGTAAATAGTGTAAGTATTATATCACTTTCCTTATACCTTATAGCTTTAAGTACTATCCCCTGGGTGTTCAGGATTATCATCGTCTTCTTTTTTCTCCCTTACTTCTTCAATTTCTTCATGTATGTTTTTGCAATCACAGAAATATAAATATGCATCTATACTACCTGTTTTTTTAAAAACTTCCCAACTGATATTGTTCATTTTTAAAAAACCCCCTTCTTACATTTATACTTATATTTTTAGTAAGAAGAGGATAAATCATACATAAAGTTATTAAACAATTTTTGACAATAATGCTGTTGTTATTATAATGTAAACTGCTATGCCAGTTATATCAAGAGCTGTAGATATAATTGGTGATGAAACTGTAGATGGGTCTGCATCCATTTTTTTTAATAAAACAGGCATAAACGCACCTATTGTTGCACCCAAAACCATATTTATAAATAATGATATTGAAACAATTAATACAATGTCTAACTTTCTCATAACAAAGTAAATTATAATACCTGTTATTATACTACACAAAAGACCTGTAATAATTCCTACAATAGCTTCTCTAACCACATTACTAAAATTCAAATCTTTATTAGACAATGTTATTACTGTAACAGCTGATGATTGAGTTCCAATATTTCCACCCATACCAATTACTACTGGTATAAAAAATACTAATGGAGCATATACAGGGTTCATTATATAGTCTAAGTTAGAAAGTATTAACGAAGCCAACAATCCTCCTATTAATGTAATAATTAACCAAGGTAATCTTCCTCTAAGTGCTGATATTGTCTGCTCTTTCAATGTAGGGTTTTCTTTTTCAGCAACTTCTCTTTCATGTTCTGAACTTCCTGCAAACTTATACATATCTTCAGTTGCTTCTTCTTCCATTACATCGATTATATCATCTACTGTTATTATTCCTTTTAATTTTTCTTGTCTATCCACTACTGGAATTGCTATTAAATTGTATTTAGATACTAATCTTACTGCTTCTTCTCTATCTTCATCTACATAAACAGAGATTATATTTTCACTCATCAAATCTTCTACTATATTTGCATCTCTAGCTATTATTAATTCTCTTAATGACAATACTCCAACTAGTTTTTCTTCATCATCAACTACATATATATAATAAATAGTTTCGGCTTCTTCAGCTTCTTCTCTCATATGGTCTATCGCCTCAAGAGCTGTCATATCTTTATTTATAGAAATATATCCAGTAGTCATTGTTCCACCAGCAGAATCTTCATCATAGAATAATAGCTCTTTTACATAATCAGCATTCTCTTGATTTAAAAGATTTATTATGTGTTCTCTTTCTTCTTCTTCAAGCTCACTTAACTTGTCTGCCATGTCCCCAAGAGACATAAGTTCAAGTATATTTTTTGAGTGTTCTACATCCAACTTAGATAAAATACTAATAAAAAACTCTACACTACCTTCTTCTAATATAGAAGATGCCATATCTAAAGGAAGTACTTCAAACAATTGAATTTTCATGTCTTCCTCTAAATTTTCCATTATATCGAATATATCAATTATATGATATTCCTCTATTAATTCTCTTAACTCCAATACTTTATTATTATCAATTAATGATTTTACTTCATATAATAAATCTTGGGAAGCATCCAGTTTCCTATCCATATAACCCACCTTTATTTATCATTATATCCAAAATTATTTATATAATTTTGTAAATTTCTCCAATTTTCTTTGACTTTAACCCATAATTGAAGATTTATTTGTGAACCTAAAAGTAATTCTATATCTTGTCTTGCTGATTTACCTATTCCTTTTAGTTTCCTACCATTTTTCCCTATTATTATTCCCTTATGTGAATCTCTTTCACAATATATTACAGCAGATACATCTACTATTTCTTTATCATTTCTTGCTTTCATTTTTTCAATTTCAACAGCTACACCATGAGGTATTTCATCATTAAGATAGTGAAGAACTTTTTCTCTTATAAGTTCTGCTATTAATACCCTCTCTGGCTGGTCTGTAATCATATAATCTGGAAAATACTTTGGTCCTTCTTCTAAATAGTTTTGTATAACTTTTATTAGGGTATCCGTATTCTTTCCTTTTAATGCTGATATTGGTACTATTTCTTTAAAAAGCCCCTCATTATCATACATTTTGATTATATCAAATAATTCATCTTTTTGGTCTAGTTGGTCTATTTTGTTTACAACTATAATTATTGGTGTTTTGACACCTCTTAAGTCCTCTATTATCTTTCTATCTCCAGGACCTATTTTTTTAGAATCATCAACCACAAATAATATTAAATCTACATTTTTAAAGGCTTCTGTTGCTGCCTTTACCATAAATTCACCTAATTTATTTTTTGGTTTGTGAATACCTGGTGTATCTAAAAATACTATCTGAGATTCTTCATCTGTATATACTGCTTGTATTGTATTTCTTGTAGTTTGAGGCTTATCACTCATTATAGCTATTTTTTCTCCAACTACATTATTCATTAAAGTAGATTTTCCTACATTTGGTCTACCAACTATACTGACAAAACCTGATTTGAACATTAACTGTCTCCTAACTTTTTTATCTTCTTGTTTTAATCACATTAAATTTATTTTAAATCATTTCCAGAGAAATAGTTTGGCAACAAATCCTTTATATCATGCTCAAACACCTCTCCTTTAGTATATCCTGTTATTATTTTTATATCAGAGCCAAACTCTATAATTACCTGCCTGCATATTCCACATGGATATGTTTGCTCATTATTTTCTGAGTTATCACTTGCTATAGCTATTTTATAGATATCTTTATCACCTTCTGATATTGCTTTAAAAATGGCTGTTCTTTCTGCACAATTTGTTCCACCTAATGATGCACATTCTATATTACATCCAGTATAAACTTTACCACTCTTAGTTAAAAGAGCTGCACCCACTCTAAAACCTGAGTAAGGAGCATAAGAATGTTGTCTGGCATCTTCTGCCAACTTTAACAATTCTATGTTATCCACAACATCTCCTCCTGTATACAATAATTAAAAGTTATTTTTATTTAATACTCTACATTATATCATAAAATTTTAATTAGCACAGATTTGTTTTATTTTAAATATTTTATGTACATTTATTTTAATTATAGAACATTCCAAGCTGAAATACTAATATAGCTATCAGCACACCTAATAAAGCTCCAGCTATAGTCTCCCAAAATGTATGTATTTTTCCTTCAATCCTACTTTGGGCAACTAATACAGCCATTATATATGCAAGAGTAGATGCAACAACTCTTTCAGTCATAAGTGTAATTGCAGTTGCTATAGCAAATGCTAAAGCAGCATGACCACTTGGCATTCCTCCTTTTAAAGGAGTACCTGTAGAAGTCAATGCTTTTACAACTACAACAGCTATAAGAACCAATAATATACATATCAAGGTTATATGTAATTCTGATTCTCTTATTTTATAAATTAATATCCCAGATATATCCGTCAATTTATCATAAAACAAAATATATCCAACTACTACTGAGTTTAGTGCTGCTACTAGAACACCACCAGCCGCAACATCTTTTGCTATCTTAGCAAGCACATGATATTCATCAGTTACTAAATCAACAGCTTTTTCTATAGCTGTATTAAACATCTCCGCAACTACAACTAAACATATGGACATAAGCAACATTATCATTTCTAATTTTGAAAAGTTAAAAAACAAACTTATTATAAGAACAGCAACTGAACCTAAATAATGTATTTTCATGTTTCTTTCAAATTTAAATGTATACAATATCCCTTCTATAGCTGCATTAAATGCTTTAATTATACCTTGACGAGCTTTTCCTGGTTTCATAAAAACTACTCCCTTGTTATGTTTAACTTATTCAATATGTGTTCTTCTTTTTCTCTCATTTCTTTTGTATTTTCATCTGTATCGTGGTCATAACCTAAAAGATGAAACATACTATGACATATTAAAAAACATACTTCTCTTTCAAAACTATGATTGTACTCTATACTCTGTTCTAAGGCTCTTTCAAGAGATATTACTATATCACCTAGAGATTCTTCTTCTAACTCAACATCATCAAAATCATCACTTAAAAGAGGAAATGATAAAACATCAGTCACTCTATCAACTCCTCTATATTCTCTATTTAATTCATGAATCTCTTTATTATCTACAAAAGAAAGACTCACTTCATAATTATCATCATATCCTTCATAATCTAAACATTCTAAGATTATATCCTTTATCTTTTCAATTAACTCCTCGTTTACTTCTAATTTATCTTGTCTATCATCTAATATCAAATCCATTAACTACACCTACTTTTTATTCATTAATAATGCTATATATCTATATTACTACACTTTTACTTTCTTTTGAAAGTCTTTTCCTGTATTTTCGCTTTTTTACGTTCTTCTTTTTTAAATTCTTCTCTTTTATCATGCTTCTCATAAGCTCTTATTATTCTCTGTACTAACTCATGTCTTACAACATCTCTATCAGTTAACATTATAGACCCAATTCCTGGAACTCCTTTAAGAATCTCTGTAGCCTGTATTAGACCACTCTTCTTATTTTGTGGTAAGTCTGTTTGTGTTACATCACCTGTAACTACAGCTTTAGAACCAAATCCTAGTCTAGTTAAAAACATTTTCATTTGTTCAGAAGTAGTATTTTGAGCTTCATCTAATATTATAAATGAATTGTCAAGGGTTCTACCTCTCATAAATGCAAGTGGAGCAACCTCAATAGTACCTCTTTCTAAATATTTATTAAATTTATCAGCACCTAACATTTCAAATAGTGCATCGTATAATGGTCTTAAGTATGGGTCAACTTTGTCCTTTAAATCTCCTGGCAAAAAACCTAAACTCTCTCCAGCTTCCACAGCTGGTCTTGTAAGTATAATTCTACTAACTTCATCTCTTTTAAAAGCTTTTACTGCCATAGCAACGGCAAGATAAGTCTTTCCTGTTCCAGCAGGTCCAACGCCAAAAGTTATATCATTATTTTCTATAAGTTTTATATATTCTTTTTGACCTAAAGTTTTAGGTTGAACAGCTTTACCTCTTTGAGTTATGACAATTGTTCCCTCAAGTTCTTTTATTTTTTGTTCACTACCTTCAAGTAAAAGAGACAATGAATAAGAAATACTCTGTTTATCTAAATGTTTACCATTTGATACAGTCTGATGTAATTCATTCATAAGTTTTAATGCAGAATCTACATTCTTTTCTTCTCCAATTAAAATTATATTACCTTCTCTAAGTATCACATCTATATTTAAAGTTTTTTCTATTAATTTTACATTTTCATCAAAGTTACCAAATAACTCTCTTTCAAAATTACCATCTGCTATTGTAAATTTCTTTTGTATTATCAATTGAATTAGTCCTCCTAAGATTTTAAGTTTAAGTTTAAGTTTATTAGTTATTATTGCTATTATTATTTTGACTATTATTACTATTTTGATTACTATTATTTTCATCAGAACTGTTTTGGTCTTTATTATCCTTATTATCCTCATCAAATTCATTTCTTATATCATTCAATGGCCTTTTTTCTGGATTAGAAGGAACTTCCTCTTCGCCTTCTTTTGGTTTACTTTCTTCCTTTATAAACCTTTCTGCTTCTGATTTACTAAGAGGATAAATTTTAGCAATATTTTCACTAGTTTGAACTGTTATTAAATATTCTAACATATTTTTATTAACCTTAAAGTTATGTTTTACATCTATTATTCTAGCCGAAGCTGGGATTATGTATTCTAACTCTTTTAAAGCTTTTTCAGATAATTCTTTTTTTAACTCTTCTTTATTCCTTTTCACTTCTACTTTTTTTGTTTCATAAAAAGTACTCGTCTTTATCTTTATCGGAAAAGTATAGTCTCCTATTGATAGTTTTTTTTCTTTATTTTCAACAATATAATCTTTATATTTTATATTTTTTCTCATTGTGAACTCTTTATCATAAAAACTTAACGTATATATATTTTTCTTTTCTCCAGTCTTTTTGTTTACAATATCTACATAACTTGCCTTTTTTGTAGATTCATAAAAAGTACTTGCCCATACTTCTGGTATTGATTTTGTATTAGCTCCATTTAACAAGACATCTCCCTTTTGGACTATATCTCCAGATTTAATGACAGATTTACCACTTCTAGGGATTACCTTTTCTATTATACCATTTTTTAAAGCAATTACATTACAATAATTTGATTGGTCTGTAGATTTTAGGGATTCCGCCTTTTTTGTAACAGTAACAAATATATTTGTTCCTTTTACATTAATGGATAAATATGCCACATCATTAAATTTTGACATCATATGGTCTCTAACTTCTTTTCTATCAATACTCTTCTTATATACTCCTGGTCTTACTCCAACCTTGTAAAGCTCACTTCTAAGAGCTTCTTTTTTTATCCCTTCAGGAGATTGTATATATACATCTGTCACGAACTGTGATGTTGACATCAATAAAAATAAAGATACAACAGCACAAATCCACATACCTTTGTGCTTATAAATTCTTTTGATAATAAAAGGAACCCCTGTTTTTTGCTTTACCTTTATATCAAACTTACTTCCTCTATAAATATTCTTAAACTCTTTTATATCTTGTCTATCTATATGAAACTCCATTTTAGTATTTTTTATTCTAGTTGCATTGTAAACACTTATCCCATTTCTTATAAGATGATTTAAAAATTGTTCGAGTCCTACTCCTTCCACAACTATAACATAGTATCCCCTTATAAAACTTATCAAGTGTATCTCCTCCTAATCAACATACTCAACATTGTAAATAATTCCTTTTATACCTATCTCACTATCAGTAATATACTTAAGTGATAGTTTATCCCCAGATATTTTAATTGTTTTAACTTTAGTCTTTATTCTTATTAAATCAACTTCATATTCTAATATTGATAGATAATTTTCTATACTCATAAACGTATTACTTGTAACAGTAATAACTGGTTGATTTACTTGTAAATCAGTGGATATTTCTAACATAAGCATTACCCCCTTAATTAATTTTATGCTTGAAATAGGTATTTATGCACTTTATTGATGTTGCAATAGATTAGTTTTAAAATTTTTATACAATAATACCTAATATTTAATATATTATTTAAACAATAAAAAGGTAATCATATTGATAAAAAATCAATATAATTACCTTTTTATTTTTCTTATATAAAATCTAAACGTATACAATTTTTATTAGTCTTGTTCTATTAAACCATATCCACCAGCTTTACGCTTATACACTATGTTTATTTCAAAATTATCTTGATTTCTAAACATATAGAAATTGTGTCCTACCAATTCCATTTGAAGTATTGCTTCTTCTGAGCTCATAGGTTTTACATTAAATTTCTTTCTTCTTTCTATAACTATATTTTTATCTTCTTCATCATAATCATAATCATCAAATTCATTGCTATTATCTATAAAGTCAACATTTTCAAATCTTATGCTCTTATTATTTTGATTTTTGTCTTTAACTTTAGTTTTATACTTGACAACTTGTCTACTTAATTTGTCACAAACAATATCAATCGCTGCATATAAATCATCTTCCACATCTTCTGCTCTTATTATTTGCCCACTAACAGGAATTATTGTAACCTCCACTTTTTGTCTATCCTTTTTCGCACTTACTGTTACTTTCACTTCTGATTCAGGATCAAGGTATTTTTCTAACCTACTTAATTTTCCATCTACGTATCCTTTTATTCCGTCAGTTAATTTCATTTGTCTCCCAGATACTATTATTTGCATAAAAACCTCTCCCTTCAAGCCTTTCCAATTCTAATACTTTAATATGTTAATCTTTAAATACAACTTTTATAAATTTATTATATTTAAATTAATATTATTGTATATGAAAATGATTATTTTTAATAGTCTATTTATTTTTTATTTGGTGTGATATTATTAAAAGTACAGGGTAATTTACAAAACCTTTACATTCTATTTATTAATAAACCATATAAAATAATTCAAAAATCCTGCATAAACAAGCCACATCAAATATACCAAATTTATGTATCCAGCTCTCTTATCTATTTTAGAAAACTTAGAAATGGTTATTATAGAAACCAAAATCATTATTATTATATCTATTAAAGCTGTAAATCTAAGTCCAAACCCAAAAAATAGTATACTCCAAACAAAGTTTAGCACAAGTTGTAACCCATAATAAAAAATTGCATCTCTTACTTTAGGTAAGTTATAACCCTTTCTTAATATTATGTATGAAGATATACCCATCAGTATGTACAATATAGTCCAAACTATTGGAAATATAAAAGCTGGTGGTGCAAAGCTTGGCTTTGTGAGTTGTAAATAATAGGTTGAAATATCTGTTCCACTAATAATCATTGTTAAAATACTACTTAAGTAACCTATTATTAATGGTATCAATATGTTTATCAAAAAATTCCTAATCTCTTTTACTGATATAATCAAATTTTTCCCCTTCTTTCAAAATTTTCTTTGATTATAGATATGCTCAAATATGACTTGTTATTCCCAAAAACTATAAAAAGCCTAGAGATTTCTCTCTAGGCTATATCAATCTATTGTAAGTTTTGTTTTACCAACTTATTTATAAGTTTTCCGTCAGCTCTTCCTTTAACTTTTGGTTGGATAACTGACATTATTTTTCCCATATCCTTCATAGAAGTTGCTCCTACTTCAGATATAGTAGATTTTACAATTTCTTCTAACTCTTCTTCGCTTAATTGTTGAGGTAGGTACTCTTTTAAAACTTCAATTTCAACTTCTGTTTCTTTTATTAAGTCTTCTCTTCCAGCTTTTTCAAATTCAACTAATGCATCTCTACGTTGCTTTAATTGCTTTGCTATTACATCGATAATTCCATCTTCATCAAGCTCGACCCTATTATCAACCTCATACTGCTTTATAGAAGCTCTTATTAAAGTTACTACAGATTTTCTCACTGTATCTTTGTTTTTCATCGAAGATTTCAAATCCTCTTGTAACTTCTGCTTAAGGGACATCCCCTTCACCTCTTTATTCTTATTTACTACTATTTCTTAGCGTTTTTTCTTCTTGCTGCTTCAGCTTTTTTCTTACGCTTAACGCTTGGCTTATCATAGTGCTCTCTTTTTCTCACTTCTGACATGATGCCAGACATTGCACATTGACGCTTGAATCTTCTTAAAGCGCTGTCTAATGTTTCATTTTCTCTAACTCTTACTTCTGACATTTCTTTTTCCCTCCCTCCAATAGCGCAATTATGCTGGGACTGTAACTATGTTCTTTTTGCATAATATGCATTACAACCTAACACTTTGTTTATTATAAACTAAATTTTTACTTTTATCAAGTATTTTTATCAAGAAGAAACTCAATTTTTCAATAATTTAGTTTAGTTTTGTCCCGCTTCGTAATTAGGAAGCTTTTTACCAGCTAAAATATGATAGTGCAAATGCTTAACTTCTTGCCCTCCATCACTTCCACAATTATTTATGATTCTGAATCCAGTTTGGTCAAAACCTTTCTCTTTAGCTATTTTATTAATAACAACATGAATATGTGACACAATGTCCATCTCTTTATCAGGAATATCAATTACACTATCATAATGTTTTTTAGGTACAACTAATATATGATATGGAGCAACTGGGTTCAAGTCGTTAAATGCTAAGACTCTATCATCTTCATAAACTTTAGTTGAAGGTATTTCTCCGTTCGCTATTTTACAAAAAATACAATCCATTTTTTTCCACCTCCTATCTTACTAAATGTTATAATTTCTACATGTTATAGCAAAATTCCTTCTACATATTCATCTTTTACATCATTTATTTTTACTTTTAATATCTGACCTTGTATATTTTTGTCACTTTCAACAACAACTCTTATATAATTTGAAGTTAATCCTTCGTATTTATTGCCCTCTAGATTTTGTTCAAATAAAACATCTAACTCGCGACCAATAAATTTAGTTGCAAATTTATTAAAATTTACTTTACTTAAATTTAAAAGTTGTTCACTTCTAAAATGCTTCATTTGAGGGTCAACTTGATTTTCCATAGTTGCAGCTGGAGTTCCTTTTCTTGGTGAATATTTAAAAATATGCATTTGTGAAAGCTCTATTTCTTTCAAAAACTCATATGTTTTTTTAAATTCTTCATTTGTCTCTCCTGGGAATCCTACTATTACATCTGTAGTTATTGCAACATCTGGCATTTTACTTCTCAATCTGTCTACAATAGTTTTGTACTCTAAAGTTGTATATCGTCTATTCATTCTTTTTAAAGTTTCATCACATCCACTTTGAAGCGATAGATGGTAATGAGGACAAACTTTATCCATCTTTAAAACTTCATTCACAAATTCATCTGTAAATAAAATTGGTTCAACAGAGCTAAGTCTAATTCTTTCTATTTCTTCTATTTCATTTATTTGTTTTATTACATCAAGAAGTTTAATATCCTTATCCTTTAAATCTTTTCCATAAGAGGCAACATGTATTCCTGTTAATACGACCTCTTTATAGCCATTATTAGCCAATTTTTTTACCTCATAGACTATACTATCAATATCTCTACTTCTAACGCGTCCTCGGGCATAAGGAATGATACAATAAGTACAAAATCTGTCACATCCATCTTGTATTTTCATAAATGCTCTAGTCTTTCCATTAGTTTGGCTGATTTCTATTTCTTCAAAAGCTTTAACTTTCATTATATCATCAACCGTACTAACTTTTTTGTTTGCATCTATCTTTTTAATTTCTTCAACAATCGTTCTTCTGTCATTTGTACCCATGACTAGATTTACTTCTTCTATATCCAAAATTTCTTCTGGTGATACTTGAGAATAGCATCCCACTACGGCTATTATTGCATCTGGATTTTTTTTCTTAACTCGTCTTATGTATTGACGAGATTTTCTATCACTCATGTGAGTAACTGTACATGTATTTATAACATAAACGTCAGCATATTCTTCACTATTAACTTGTTCATAACCATCTTTTTCAAATAGTTCTAGCATAGCTTCCGTTTCATATTGATTGACTTTACACCCAAGTGTATAAAAAGCTACTTTTTTCAATTTATTTTTCTCCTCCTAAATCACTTAGCTCATACAAAGCTATCGTTGATGCTACAACAGAAGCTGTCTCAGTTCTCAATATTCTAGGCCCTAATGATACAACACTACAATTATTATTTTGCACTTGTTCTATCTCTTCTTCAGAAAATCCACCTTCTGGACCTATAAAAATTCCAACGCTGTCTACATTAGAATCACATTTTTTAAGTGCATGTTTTATTGAAACTGTTCTTTCATTTTCATAAGGGCAAATACTTGTATTATTTTTTTTCATATCTTCTAAAGCTTCTTTAAAACTTAAAACACCTCTTAATTTTGGTATCTTGCCTCTTTTACTTTGCTTTGCTGCTTCATAAATTATTCTTTCCCAACGTTCAAATTTTTTATCTTCTTTTTTGTCATCAACTTTAGCAACACTTCTCTTAGTTTGAACTAATATTATTTCTTCTACACCCACTTCAGTTAATTTTTGAAGTATCATCTCCATTTTTGGAGCTTTTGGAAGTCCTTGATATAGTCTTATTTTAAGTTCTGATTCTCTATTTATATCAACCTTTTCTAAAATATTTAAATTAACTACACTTTTATCTATATTCATTATCTCACAAATATACTCATTATTACTCTTGTCACATATCTCAAGTTTCTCACCTGGCTTGTATCTTAAAACTTTTGAAATGTGTTTTACATCTTCACCTTCTATAGTGCAAGTTCTATCTTGTAGATTTATATTATTTTTTTCAACAAAAAATCTATCCATTATACGTCACCATATCCCTTATTTTTTAAGCTTAGAAACTATTGCTGACCATTCACCTAATTTTTGAACTTCAACTATTTCAAATCCATTTTCAATTAAGCTTTCTTTAACTTCTTCTACTTTATCCAAAATTATACCTGAAGATATGAATATAGCATCTTCTTTCATAAAGTTTTGTACATCTTTTGCAAGTATCTTTATTATGTCTGCTATTATATTGGCAACTATTACATCAGCTTTATCTTTTATTACATCTGTTAAATTACCATGCATTACAGATACATTTTCTTCAACTTTATTTTCAAGGACATTTTCTTTTGCAACTTTTACTGCCACTTCATCTAAATCTACAGCTACAACTTCTTTTGCTCCTAATTTGGCTGCTGCTATTGCAAGAATTCCACTACCACAACCAATATCAAATACTTTAGAATCTTTATTCACATACTTTTCTAATTCTCTAATGCACATACTAGTAGTCTCATGTGTTCCTGTACCAAACGCCATTCCAGGGTCAAGCTCTATGATTAAATCCCCATCTTTGATAGCATAATCTTCCCATGTAGGTTTTACTACTACCCTTTGTCCCACTTTTGTTGGTTTGTAGTATGCTTTCCATGCATTTGCCCAATCAGCTTCATTTACTTGGTCTAATGATACACTTCCTTCACCTATATCTATACCAAAATCTTTTAATCCTAAAACTTTTTGCTTTATTATTTCGACAAATTCCATCACATTTTTTTCTTCAGAAACGTAAGTTTTTATAAGGACATCATCTTCTTCATTCTTTTTAAATACTTCTTCTTCAACATAATCCCAATCTAGTTCATTTTTCTTTTGAAATAAAAAGTCTTTTGGGTCTTCTATTACAGCCCCTCCAGCTCCTTGTTCATATAGTATATTTGTTATAGGCTCAACTGCTTCTGTTGTTGTTTTTATAGTTACTTCTATCCAATTATTCATAAGTTTACCTCTCTTCTTTATAGTAATATTCCTATTTTTCCATAACTTTTATTATATCATAAATATAATGTTTTTTTGTTTTATAAATTTTTATTAATAATATCTTACATAAAATAAATTTTCCAATTTTTACTAGATTAAGCTCATAACTATTCATTAAAATATATAAATTCTTAACTTCCACTAAAATAATGACAGATATCACTTTTTAATATATTTTACATATTACATAATAATATATATTATACATTAGAATAATAATAACTACATTATTAAACAAAAAAGTTTAGTCATTTTACACATTTAATATAATAAAAAAATTTGATACTATATAATTAAAATTTAAATATCAAGGAGAATATTATGTCAGAAGTAATTTTAAAAAATATATCAAAACTTTACTCAAATGGATTTAACGCAGTAAAAAATATAAACATAGACATTAAAGATAAAGAATTTATCGTCTTAGTAGGACCATCTGGTTGTGGTAAATCGACTACACTTAGAATGATTGCTGGTCTTGAAGAAATATCTTCTGGAGAACTATACATTGGAGATAAACTTGCCAATGATATAGAACCAAAAGATAGAGATATAGCTATGGTTTTTCAAAACTATGCTTTATATCCTCATTTATCTGTTTATGAAAACATGGCATTTGCACTTAAACTTAAAAAATTACCAAAAGATGAAATAGACAAAAAAGTTAAAGAAGCTGCTAAAATATTAGATTTATTATCTCTTTTAAATAAAAAACCTAAAACACTATCTGGAGGACAAAGACAAAGGGTTGCTTTAGGACGTGCAATAGTTAGAAATCCTAAGGTATTCTTAATGGATGAGCCTCTATCAAACTTAGATGCAAAACTTAGAACTGCCATGAGAACAGAGATAACTAAATTACATCAACAGCTTGGAACTACATTTATCTATGTAACACATGACCAAGTTGAAGCTATGACTATGGCTGATAGAATTGTAGTAATGAAAGATGGAGTGGTTCAACAGATTGCAACTCCACAAGATGTATACGACTATCCAGCTAATATATTTGTTGCAGGGTTTATTGGAGCACCACAGATGAACTTTATTAATGTAACATTAATAGAAGAAAACAACGAAATTTATGTACAAAATGAACATATTAAGCTTAAATTGAATAAGGAGAAACACTATGATTTAATAAAAGATAATTATATTAATAATGAAGTTGTTGTAGGTATTAGACCAGAAGATATTCATGTAGAAGATGCTTTTGTTAAATCTAATCCAGATACTTGTTTTAAATCAAAGATTGAAATAAAAGAGCTTATGGGAGCAGAAACTTATGCTCACTTAAAACTAGGTGAAAATACGATAACAATTAGATTTGATAGTAAAAACAGAATTAATGTTGGTGATGACTTAACACTTTCAGTTGACAATAGTAGAATACACATATTTGACAAAGAAACTACTTTAGCTATAAGATAAGAATATAATCTTATTTTTAAGGAGACTTTATGGAAGAGTTAAAAGATTTTTTAGAAAGACAACTTAATAAAAAAATAAATATCTATCCATATAAAAATCAAAGTTTAAATGCTAATAGCCATTTAGTTACTTTCAATAATATTATTTATGTTATTGATTTTCTAGATAAAAATAATCTTGATAATCTAAAAGGTAACTTTTACTTAATTTATCAATCTCACATAGACTTTGAGTATCTAAAAAATATCTTTTATAATTTATATGAAGATATAAATATAATACAACACAATGGTTTTTTTATAGTAAATTCTAAATATAACCTAGATATTAATGTAACTACACAAAATATAATTGAAGCTGAAACTTATCAAAGTACTTATATTTTTTATCTTGGTGAATTAGATAATAAATCTGATTTTGATTTTAGATTACAGTTATGTTCTGATTTACTACCTCATGTTGTAAAAGACAATGCTGAAAATAAGTTTTTAAATTTATTTGACCTTATTAGATATAAAACTTTAGATTTAATTAATGAGGATAGTATACTTAATAAGTTAATAGACTTTAATAAGATTAAATCTATTGATGAAGAACTTCTATATACAGGAATAAAGTTTATAAATAATGACTTAAACATTTCTAAAACATCTACTAGTATGTTTTTACATAGAAACACACTAGTATATAGATTGGAAAAGATTAATGAGATACTTGGATTTGATTTAAAGAACTTTGAAAATGCAATGATTTTTTATCTGAGTGTCAAATCTTATTTTCTATATAAAAAAATTTAACTATTAAATTAAGCAGAAATTTGAAAGACTAATTCAAATTTCTGCTTAATTTTAATTCAAAATATTGTATACTTGTCAAATATTCTGTACTTCAAAGCTTTAAATTTATAATTATCCAATCATTTATATTTTACAAATAATACTTTCAAAGCTATTAACTATCAGACCTATTAAACCCATAAATCCACTATTTTACATTTCTTAATTCTTTCTTTAATATAAAATTCAATAAAAAACTTATTGCACCTAAGACCACCATTACATATCCTAATATCTGAAATTGTTCTGATGTTATGCTTGCCTCAAATACCATTCCAAGTAAAACAGTTGCTAAAATAGAACCTAAATAACGACTAGTTTGAAACAGACCAGAAGCTGTTCCTATACTATCAGGAGGACTTTCTTTAAACATTGAGGATTGTAATGCTACATTACCAACTCCATAACTAATGCCCGCTAATGATAAAATAATGCCCTTTCCTATTACTGGTATATAAACAAAAATTACTGAAAGAAGTACTGCACTAATAAGCATAAAAATTGATGACATCATAAGGGGCAATCTAGTTCCAGATTTATCTATCCATTTCCCAGTTAATGGAGATATAAATATACCTATACCAGACATAAATAACATAAATAACCCAGTTGATTTTGCACTATAGTGTAATGCATCTTGAAAATAACTAGGAAGACCAAAAAACAAAATATAATTAAAGAAATTTAATATAATAAACTGTAAGTAAACTTTTGACAATTTAGGATTACTTATAAAAAGCTTAATATCTATAAATGGTAATTTTATTCTCAACTCATGCCAAATAAAAAGACTCATCAATATTACACCTAGTACAAGTTGTTCTAAATTAAAAGACTCCTTCATAGATAGCAAAAATAACAATATAAAAATCATTGCAATTGAAAATAGAAGTATACCAATGACATCTAATCTTGACAAAACATTTTTTAAAGTCTCTTTTATAGATTTCTTATCTTTTGATTCCTTTGGGAATAAAAAATACCCTAAGCATATAGAAACCAAAACAATAGGTATATTTACAAGAAATATAGCATGCCATCCTCCTAAATCCAACAATAATCCTCCAAGTGTTGGACCTAATCCTGCTGTAATTGAAGCAAAAATGGTTAGAACCGCTAATGCAGAAGACTGTCTTTCTTTTATATTATTTTGTATAAGAGCAACTCCAGATGGATATAATGTACTTGTTCCAATTGCCTGAATTACTCTTATAAAAATCAATATAAAGAACGATTGAACAAATGGTACTATAGATGCTGATAAAATTACAAGTATTAAACCACTCAAAAATAAGACTTTTCTACCTATTAAATCTCCTATCTTACCTGAAACTGGTTGTGCAATAGCACTAGCTAAATAAAATGCTGAAACAATCCAAGATACAGTTGTAAAACTAATATGAAAATCATTTTGGATACTATGTAAAGCAAGTGAAATCATAGAAGAATTAAGAGGATTTAGCATAGTTCCTGAACCTATGGCTATCAAAAAAAGCGTTCTTCTAGCATTTGTTTTACCCATATATCACGCCTCCAATAAGCAGTTCATTTACCTTATAAAAAAGCTGCTCCTATAATACCTGCGTCTGAACCCAAAGTTGCACATGTAATTTTAGCTATCTCTTCTTTTTTATACAATACGAATTTTCTTACCAAATCTTCTATTCCATCAAGTATTATATCACTAGATTTAGAAATTCCTCCACCTATAGATATAATTTCTGGGTCTAAAGAATTTATCGTGTTTGCAAAAGTTTTAGCTAAATACTCTTTAAATCTATTTATTACTTTAATTGCCACTAAATCATTTTCTCTATATGCATCAAACACCATCTTTGCATTTATATTTTCTAAATCACCTTCTGCTAAATCTAAAATCCTACTCTTTTTCCCTTCTTGTATAAGCTTTTGAGAATACTTTATAATTGCAGTTGCTGAGCAAAAAGTTTCTACACAACCATTATTTCCACAATTACAATTAAAATAGTTTTCTCCTATAATCTGATGACCTATTTCTGAACCCAATCCATGTGCTCCAGAAAATACTTTTTGATTAATTATTATTCCTCCACCTACACCAGTTCCTAAAGTATATAAAACACCAACATTAGCGCCCTTCATACTTCCAAACTTTGCTTCTCCAAGTGCTGCTACTGTTGCATCATTTTCTCCATGAATTTCAACATCTGGAAATATCCTTTTTAGTTCCTTATCAAAAGCTTTTCTATTCCACTTTAAATTTACACAAGTTACTAACCCCTCTTTGTTTATAAATCCCGGAACACCAAATCCAATAGATTTTATGTCACTCATAGTAAGTTTGTTATCTTCAAGCAACTTATAAATCATTATTTTTATGTCATTAAGTATTCCTTCAAAACCTTTTTCAATTACTGTTTTACATTCTGACCTAAAAAGTATCTTCCCATAATTATTAACTACTCCTGCTTGTATACCTGTTCCACCTATGTCTACACCTATATAATACATCACATTTCACCTTTCTCTTTTGAATAATTTAATTTTTACCTATATTTTATTATATATATAGTATATTAAAATGTGACACTATGCAAATTTTTCATAAAAGTTTATATACAAAGCAAAAACATCTTCTCACAGTATATTCTTACTATGAGAAGATGTTTATTTTATTAATTATTTTAATTTGGCAAGTGTTCAAAACAAACTTATACTTTAGTAATTTATACTAAAAATTATATACATTATATGCATATTTCTTTACATCTACCTAACCAGACACATATTTCTTTACATACACATCCAGAACAACAACTAATACTACATACATATTTCTTTACACATGTACATACTAAAAGTAATTTAAATTAGGTTATCCTAACTAAACTCTAATCAAATATACCCTTTGTAAAAATTTTAATTCATACAAAAGATTTAAAAATTAGATGCCTTGTCTATATAATATTACTATTTTACTACTAAAAATTTGAGTCTAGGTAATTACAATAATTATCCCAGCTCATGAGTTTTTCCAGTACTTAATCTAGCACTAAAAGCATCTAATTTTATTTTGTATATTACAATAAAGTTTTCTTCGTCATTTGGCAGTGCCACATCCGTTCCCACTGGAATCACCCCTTTCTTTTATTTGATTATATTATAGCATATTATATATTTTAGGATAAGTATTTTTCAGAAAATTATTTATATTCAGTTTTATTTTATGCACATTTATTTTTTATACAAAAATAGCCAATATAAAAATCATAATATCTCCTTTGACAATCTTATAAATAACTAAGATTTCAAAAATATGATTATATATTGGCTACTTTAACTACTTTTTCTTAAACATATCTTCTATCTTTTGTCCGAAGGTTTTCTTCTTTTCGTGGACGTTCGACCCACACTCTTTCGCAAATTCTCTCAATAGTTCTTTTTGCTTATCGTTTAATTTTTTAGGAATTTCAACTACAACCTTAACATATTGGTCTCCTCTTGAGTTTCCTCTGATTCTAGGAATTCCTTTTTCTTTAAGTCTAAATACAGTTCCAGTTTGTGTTCCTTCTGGCACACCATATTTAACTTTTCCATCCAAAGTAGGTACTTCTATTTCATCACCTAAAGTTGCTTGAACAAATGTAATTGGCATTTCAAAGTAAATATCATTTCCATCTCTAGTAAACAGTGGATGTGACTTAACATTAACTACAATATATAAATCTCCTCTTGGAGCACCTTTTTCACCCACTTCACCTTGAGCAGAAAGTTTTATCATTTGACCATCATCTATACCAGCAGGTATATCCACTTCTATAGTCTTAACTTTTCTTGTATTTCCAGTTCCATGACATTTACTACATGGAGATTCAATCACTTCTCCAGTTCCATTACAATCACTACATGGTCTTGAACTTGCTATATTACCAAATGGAGTTCTTTGAACAGTTCTAACTTGACCAGTTCCATTACAAGTTGAACAAGTTTTCTTTGATGTCCCTGGTTTTGCCCCAGTTCCATTACATTCTTCACACTCTTCGCTTCTATTTACTTTTATAGACATCTTTTTACCAAATGCAGCTTCTTCAAAAGATATAGTAACACTTTGTCTTATATCTGCACCACGTTGAGGGCCTCTTCTTCTTGCTCTTCCACCTCCGAAGCTTCCTCCAAACATGTCACCAAATATATCTCCGAACATATCTTCAAAACCACCAAAGCCTTGACCGCCAAATCCTCCTTGACCACCAAAACCTCCTTGACCATTCAGCCCATCATGTCCAAACTGGTCATAAGTTTTTCTCTTAGTATCATCAGATAGAACTTCATAAGCTTCATTTATCTCTTTAAACTTTTCTTCTGCTTCTTCATCTCCAGGATTTCTATCTGGATGGTACTTCATTGCTAATTTTCTGTAAGCTTTTTTTATCTCTTGAGCTTCTGCACCTTTACTGATACCTAAGACTTCATAATAATCCCTTTTTGTACTCAAAAATTGACACCACCTTCATTTTACAAAACGATAGCTTGTAGAATAATAAACTACAAGCTATCATTAATTCTTATATTCTACTTTAAGTTATATAATCTATGATATATTATATTCTTTATGATGTGTATTGTCCATATATCTTTAACATATATATGATTTTCACAAATCATATATGCTCCAATTATCATTTAGTGTTACATATTATATAGCTTATTTATCTTCATCTACTTCTTTAAAGTCAGCATCTACTACATTGTCATCTTTAGGACCATTGTCTTGAGCTTGTTCTGCACCTTGTGTTGCTTGTTGCTCTTGAGCTGCTTTTTGGTACATTTCTTGAGATACTTTTTGGAACTTAGTCATTACTTCATCTGTAGCTTTCTTAAGTTCTTCTGCTGTAGCATCTTGATTATCTTTTACAGTTTTTAAGTCTGCTATAGCTTTTTCTATATCCTCTTTATCACTTGAACTTATTTTATCTCCAAGTTCATTTAAAGTTTTTTCAGTTTGATATATAGTAGATTCAGCTTGATTGAACGCTTCTATTTTTTCTTTCTTTTGTTTATCAGCTTCTGCATTCATTTCTGCTTCTTTTATCTTTTGCTCTATTTCTGCTTCTGATAGATTAGTGTTTGATGTTATAGTTATTTTTTGTTCTTTTCCTGTACCTAAATCTTTAGCTGAAACATTAACTATACCATTTGCGTCTATATCAAACGTAACTTCTATTTGAGGTATTCCTCTTTGTGCTGGTGGTATATCTGTTAATTGGAATCTTCCTAAAGTTGTATTGTCATAAGCCATACTTCTTTCACCTTGAAGAACGTGTATATCAACAGCTGTTTGATTATCTGCAGCAGTTGAGAATACTTGAGATTTCTTAGTTGGTATTGTAGTATTTCTTTCTATTATCTTAGTCATTACATTACCCATAGTTTCTATACCAAGAGATAATGGAGTAACATCTAGTAATAATAAGTCTTTAACATCTCCTGCTAAAACTCCAGCTTGTATAGAAGCACCTGCTGCAACACACTCATCTGGGTTTATACCTTTGTGAGGTTCTTTTCCTATAAATTTCTTAACAGCTTCTTGTACTGCTGGTATTCTTGTAGAACCACCTACTAATAATACATCATCTATATCACCTGTAGAAAGTCCTGCATCTTGTAAAGCTGTCTTAGTTGGCTCCATAGTTTTTTCAACTAAACCTCTAGTTAATTCTTCAAATTTAGCTCTTGATAAATCTATATTTAAGTGTTTTGGTCCTTCTGCTGTAGCAGTTATGAAAGGTAAGTTTATATTTGAACTCATTGTTGATGATAATTCTTTCTTAGCCTTTTCTGCTGCTTCTTTTAATCTTTGAAGAGCCATTTTATCATTTCTTAAATCTACACCTTCAGCTTTTTTAAATTCCTCTGCTAAATAATCTATTACTATTTGGTCAAAGTCATCTCCACCTAATCTATTGTTACCTGCTGTAGCTAAAACTTCAAAAGTTCCATCTCCTATTTCAAGTATAGATACGTCAAAAGTTCCTCCACCTAAGTCAAATACTAATATTTTCTTTTCTTGGTCTAATTTATCCATACCATAAGCAAGAGCAGCTGCTGTTGGCTCATTTATTATTCTCTTAACATCAAGTCCTGCTATTCTACCAGCATCTTTAGTAGCTTGTCTTTGAGCATCTGTAAAATAAGCTGGAACTGTTATAACTGCTTCTGTTACTGTTTGTCCTAAGTAACTTTCTGCATCTGATTTTAATTTTTGTAATATTATTGCTGATATTTCTTGTGGAGTATATGATTTCCCATCTATATTTACTTTATAATCAGTTCCCATATGAGTTTTTATAGAAGTTATTGTTTTGTCTGCATTTGTAACTGCTTGTCTTTTTGCAGGTTCTCCAACTATTCTTTCACCATCTTTTGTAAATGCTACTACTGATGGAGTAGTTCTCATACCTTCACTATTTGCTATTATTTGTGCTTCTCCACCTTCTAATACTGCAACACATGAATTTGTTGTTCCTAAATCTATTCCTATTATTTTTCCCATGACTAAAATCCTCCTCGAGTAATTATATAATTAAGTTTTACTTATTTTAATATTTTATATTAAGTTAAATAATTTAACCTTTAATTTATACTTAGCAAGAAACTTTAACCATTGAAGGTCTTACAACTTTAGTTCCTAGCTTATATCCTTTTTGAAGCACCATTACTATTTGATTTGCTTCAACTCCATCTACACTTTCTTGCATAACTGCTAGATGTAAATTAGGGTCAAATTCCTTAGATTCTGCTTCTATTTCTTCTACTCCAAATTTTACTAGAGTGTCTATTAACTGTTTATGTACAAGGCTTATACCCTTATACATAGTATCTTCCTTATTTTCACATGCATCTAAGGCTCTTTCCATACTATCTATAACTGGTATCAACTCAGTTATTATCTTTTCATTTGCAAATACACCTATCGTTTCTTTCTCTTGTTGAGTTCTTCTTCTGTAGTTTGCATATTCGGCTTGAAGTCTTTGATATTTATCATTTAATTCATCTAACTCATCCTGCAATTTCTTTTCTGCTAACTTAGAATTTATATCTGTTACATTTTCATCATCAACTTCTTTTTCATCAGTTTTTTCACCTGACGTTTCACATTCTTCATTAACAACTTCCTCTTCTAACTCTACTTGAGTTTCAGATTCTTGGTTAATAGAAGTATCATTTTCTTCTCTTACTTCCTGTTGTTCATTTTTTTTATCCAAGACTTTACACCTCGCAATTTAAAATTTCTTTACTTTCTATTAATTAATAAACTCATATAATTTATTATAGAGTAAATTCTAGCATAATCCATTCTTGTAGGGCCTATAAAGCTTATTCGCCCAACCAAGTCTCTATCTACATTATAAGTTGCTGTAACTATACTACAATCCTGTGCCAGTTCACAATCATTATCACTACCAATTATTATATTTAGATTGTCTTTTTGTATTCCCTTTGATTTAATTATATCTGCTATCGTTTCCTTTTTTTCCAACATATTTAAAAATGACTTTGCTTTTAATACATCATTAAATTCTGGATAACTAAATATATTAGTAGCCCCATTTAATGATAGAGAAAAATCTTCTTCTTTCATATTTGAGTTCAAAGCATTTAAAAGCTCATCTATAAGCCCAGAATACTCACTTATTTCGTATTTAATAAAAGCAATTAGATTATCATCCAAATCTGTTATACTTTTACCTAAGAGCTTCCTTGTAAGATTATCAGAAATCAAATTTAACTTAGATTGATCTAAATATACATTAGTTGTAAGGTTAGCTTTTTTTAAGTCCCCTTTATCTGTTACAACTATAAGTAAAATATTATTGTCATTCATGGCAACCAACTGTATGTGCTTTATAACACTTTGATTTATTAAACTCTTAGTGACTGCTACAGTTGTATAGTTTGTTAGTTGAGATAATAGCTTAGAAGTTTCATGAATCAATTCTTTTATATGATTTATATTGTGATTCATACATTGTTCAATAAGAATCTTATCATTATCATCCAATTCACTTTTACTCATAAGAGAGTTTACATATAACTTATAGCCTTTTTCAGATGGAACTCTACCCGCAGAAGTATGAGGCTGAATTAAGTATCCTAATTCTTCAAGGTCAGCCATTTCATTTCTTATGGTAGCAGCACTAACACCTAAATCATGTCTTTTAGATATTGTTCTAGAACCTATAGCTTCAGCTGTTTCTATATAATCTTTAACTATAGCTTTGAGGATATTTAATTTTCTTTCATTTAATTCCATATTATTATACCTCCTAGCTGTTAGCACTCACCAAGTTCGAGTGCTAAAAAGATTATATATATTATATACCATTATAAATTTATTTTGTCAACACCTTAAAAATTATTCCATAAATTCTATAAATATACTATTAGATATTTCTCTTCCTTTTTGAGTTAATTGTATACCTTCAAAGCTCTGATTTACAAGCTTTCTAGTTGATAGCATTTCTATTTGCTTACTATACTTTTCTCTAAAATCTATTCCAAATTTTTTTTTGAAATCTTCAAATTTTATACCTTTATTCATTCGAAGCCCCATAAATATCTTTTCTTCTATCATATCTTTTTCAGAAAGAATTTCACTTTCTTGTATTGGTTTTTTTCTTTTTGATAACATTAAATGATAATCCTCTAAAGATTCTAAATTATTATATCTGTTCTTATTGATATAGCCAGAAGCTCCTGCTCCAAATCCTATATAATGTTCACATTCCCAATATAAAATATTATGCTCACAATTATAGCCTTCTTTTGAGTAGTTTGATATTTCATATTGATTATATCCTTTTGACTTTAGATAGTTTATCGTATACTCATACATTTCTATATCTACATTTTCATCTATAAGTTCAAATTTATTACTCTCATACATATTGTATAGTTCAGTACCTTCTTCTAATATAAGAGAATAAGCCGATATATGTGTTGGATTTAAGTCTACAACTTTTTGAAGAGTTTCCTTCCAATCACACAAAGTTTGATTTGGAAGACTGTACATTAAATCTATATTAATGTTTTTAAAACCTACACTTAACGCATCTTTATAGTTTTTCTCAAATTCTTCATAAGTATGTATTCTTCCTATAAAATTTAAATGCTTTTCTTGAACAGCTTGTAATCCTATACTAAGCCTATTTACACCAATATCTTTCATAGTTCTTAATTTTTCTAATGTCAATGTACCAGGATTACACTCTATAGTTATTTCTGCATTCTCATCTATGTTAAACATTTCTTTTATACTTGTAAATACTTCTCTTATTTCATTAGATGTTAATATACTAGGTGTACCTCCACCTACAAATATACTAGTTATTTTGTCATTTTTATTTAGACTATAACATTCTTTATTTTTATATTCATTATCTTTATATAATTTATTACTGTATAATTCCATTTCTATTTTTAAATCTTCTATATATCTTTTTTTTGAATCTATATCCATTTTATAAGAATTAAAGTCACAATACTTACATTTTTTCACACAAAATGGAATATGTATATAAAGTCCTAGCATTTTTTATTCCTCATTTCTTAAATTGTCTTAAATCATCAATTACTAAATTATAAATCAAACAAGATAGCATATCAAGTAACATATATAACACTCATATTATGTAATATTATAAAAAATTTGGATAAAAGTTAATTTTTACTTTTATCCAAATTCATCTAACTTAAATTAGGTAGTTATCTTTTTTTCATATAATAATAAACTGGTAAACCTAATAGTGTTATAAATATTCCACCTAAAGATATTATTGTTGAAGTCAATATTTGATTTATTATTACGAACAGTCCACCTAATATAGCTATAATTGGTATTACTGGGTATAAAGGAACTTTATACGGTCTGTATAAATCTGGTTTTTCTCTTCTAAGTCTCATAACTCCTATAAAAGTCAATACATAAAATACCCATATTGAAAATATAGTTAAATCTGTTAAAAGATTAAATTGTCCAGATAATGCATATACACAGGCTAATACAGTTATTAGTAATATTGAATTTACAGGAGAACCTCCAGAGTTTACTTTTAAAAGAGTCTTAGACGCTGGCAAAGTTCCCATTTCAGCTAATGTATATGGTATTCTTGAACCTGTCAATAAATATCCATTTAATGTACCAAATACTGATATTAATATACCCACAGTTATTACTTTTCCACCTAAATTTCCAAATAATCTTGTTGCAACCAATGTAGCTGGTGAAGTAACTGTTGCTAGTTCACTTGCTGGTACGACCCAAAGATATGCTATATTTATTATAATATAAACTGCCATAACTAACGATAAACCACCAACTATTGCTCTTGGCAAGTCTTTCTCTGGAGATTTCATTTCTCCTGATATAGCTCCAACATTTATCCAACCATCATATGCAAACAAAGTAGCTATTAGTACTTGTCCAAGTGCATTTGATACATTAACACCCTCTCCTACAAATGGATTTAATACTTCACTACTTTGACCTTTAATAAACCCAAAGATTATTATTAAAATTAAAGGTATCATCTTTCCAATAGTAGCTACTGTCTGAACTTTTCCACCTAATGATGAACCAATTATGTTGAGTAATGCCAGAAAGAGTATAACACCAATTGCTATAGGAAGTACATTAGCCAAATTACTTGGACTCATACCTAAAAGTTCAGATGCTTGTTGAGCAAATATTACTCCTAACGCTGCTGATGTGCCTGGAAAAAATAATACAGTTTGCATCCATCCAGTTAAAAAACCTAACTTTTCTCCATATATTTCTTCGATATAAATCATCATACCACCAGTTTTTGGTATAGCAGCTGAGATTTCTGTGGCCGTAAGCCCAGCAGTTATTGTTATAAAACCACCTAAAAACCATGCTATAATACCTAGACCTGGAGCTCCATTAGTTGTAGTGTATATTGCTTGTGGCTTAAAAAAAACTCCCGAACCTATAACCATACCTACAACAGTAGAAAGAGCTGCTGAAAGACCAATAGTCTTTTGTAGTTGAGTACGCATCCTGTTCCTCCTCACTGTTTTACAGTATATAAAATATTAATTTTATAAATTTATGGTTTTAGTATTCCCAAAGTTTTTTTTTATATTAATCTACTAATTCTAGATTAATTTTCTATACATTTAAAAATTACATAATCCTAGTTTCTAAAATATTCTCTAAAAATTATTTACATTATCTAAATGGGCATTGTATTTTCTAATCTTCAAATTAATCAGAATAAAATTTTTATATTTGAGTCTAAAATGTATATATATTTAATGCTTTTTCTTTCAGTACTTCTTTTTCATTTAGCTCTGGATTATTTATAACTATTTCAAGCATCTTATTTAAAATATGTCCTATGTCTTTACCTGGTTTTATCCCTATAGATATTAAATCTTTTCCGTTAATAGCTAAATCTTTAATATTAAAACACTCTTTTTGATTTATTATATGTTTAAATTCTTTTTCACACTCAATAAGATTCAATATCTTTTGTTTCGCATATTTTGGATTTTTAGCAAGTGTATCAGCCCAATTAACTTTTATTAAATCTTCAAATAGTTCGATATCTTCAAGTTTATTTAATAACTTTTTAATTATCTTCCTTTTAGGTTCTATTCTATAATCATGATATTGTATCAATATCAAAACTTTATTAATAGTATAATTATCATATTTAAGTCTCTTCAAAATCTTCTTTGCAATCTTTACAGACTCTCTACTGTGAGTATAAAAGTGGTCAATCCCATTTTTGTCAGTTGTTTTAGTTACTTTTTTGCCTAAATCATGAAATAACATTGCAAGTTTTAAATATAATTCGTTTTCAATTACTTCTGTAGCTATTAAAGTATGTTTTTGTACATCATAAATATGATATGGATTATTTTGGGTAACACCTTCTAATTCACAGATTTCAGGCACTATAAATTTCAACAAACCTGTTGAATTTAATAAATTTAATTTAGATGAATCAGACACTAGCATTTTATTAAATTCAGTCTGGATTCTTTCCATAGAAACATTTTTTATCAAAGTTGCCTTTTTGTGGATACTTTGCTTAGTACCTTCAGCTATTTTAAAATTGAGTTGTGCAGAAAATCTAACTGCTCTAAGCATTCTAAGTGCATCTTCTTCAAATCTATCTACTGGATTTCCAACACAGCGTATATATTTATTTTGTATATCCTCATAACCATTAAATGGGTCGACCAATCCTGTCTTTGAATTGTATGCAATTGAATTAATAGTAAAATCTCTTCTTGATAAGTCCTTAACTATGTTATTTGTAAATTCTATTGAATCTGGATGTCTACCATCACTGTAGTTGCCATCTATTCTATAAGTTGTTACTTCAAATGGTTCATGTTCAATCATAACAGTTACAGTTCCATGTTGTATACCAGTTGGAATTGTCTTTTCAAATAACTCTACTACCATTTCAGGTCTAGCACTAGTTGTTATATCCCAATCGTTTGGAATTCTATCTAATAAACAATCTCTGACACATCCTCCAACTATATAGGCTTCATAACCATTCTTTTCTAATTCTTTAATTATATAGTCTACTTTTTTAGGAATTTCTATATTAATCATAAATATCACCTTTTTATTCTTCTTTAATATATTCTTACTTATATTTTCTATGAGTTTACTTAAAATATACCACAAAAAAGCTAGATTAATTTAGAAACAATTCTAAAATCACTCTAGCTTTTAAATATCTTTATCTAAATTTATAAGAATTTATTCATCTAATTTAAGTACAGACATAAATGCTTTTTGTGGAACTTCAACAGAACCAATTTGTCTCATACGCTTCTTACCTTCTTTTTGTTTTTCAAGAAGTTTCTTCTTACGAGATATGTCTCCACCATAACATTTAGCAAGTACATCTTTTCTTAGGGCACTTATTGTTTCTCTTGCAATGACCTTATTTCCAACAGCAGCTTGTATAGGTATAGCAAATTGATGTCTTGGAATTTCCCCTTTTAGTTTTTCACACATTGCCTTTCCTCTAGGGAAAGCACGAGTTTCATGAACAATAAAGCTAAGTGCATCAACTTGCTCTTTATTAATTAATATATCAAGTTTTACAAGCGTAGATGCTACATAACCTTTAACCTCATAATCAAGAGAACCATAACCTCTAGTTCTTGATTTCAAGGCATCAAAGAAATCGTAAACAACTTCATTAAGAGGAAGGTCATAGTGAAGCATTACTCTTCTCTCATCTATATATTCCATATTTAACATGTTTCCACGTCTTTCCTGGCAAAGTTCCATAACAACACCTACATAGTCTTTAGGAACTATTATATCTCCTTTTACTATAGGCTCTTCTATCATCTTTATTTCAGATGGTTCTGGTAAGTTTGCAGGATTTTGTATCATTACAACCTCTCCATCCATTTTTGTAACTCTATATATAACAGATGGTGCTGTAGTAATTATATCAAGATTAAATTCTCTCTCAAGTCTTTCTTGCATTATCTCCATATGTAAAAGACCTAAGAAACCACATCTAAAACCAAATCCTAGTGCTGCTGAAGTCTCAGCTTCATATTCAAGTGCAGCATCATTTACTTGAAGCTTTTCAAGAGCATCTCTAACATTTTCATACTTTTCTCCTTCTCCTGGATATATACCACAATATACCATTGGAGTAGCTTTTTTGTATCCTGGTAAAGGTTCTTCTGTAGGATTATTTGAATCTGTTATTGTATCACCAACACGACAACTTCTTATATCTTTTATGCTAGCTGCAATATAACCAACATCACCTGCTGATAATTCACTAAGTTCAGTTTGACCTGGAGCCATGACACCAACTTCAGTTACTTCAAATTTTTTATTGGTATTCATCATTTTTATTGTCATACCCTTTTTAACAGTTCCTTCAAATACTCTAACATAGGCTACAACACCTTTATAAGCATCATAGTAAGAATCGAATATTAATGCCTTTAATGGAGCTTCATTATCTCCTTTAGGTGGAGGAACATTTTTTACAATATCTTCTAAGACATCTTCTATATTTAAACCAGTCTTAGCTGAAATAAGAGGTGCTTCACTTGAGTCAAGCCCAATTAAATCTTCTATTTCATGTTTTACTTCCTCTGGTCTTGCACTTGGTAAATCTATTTTATTTATTATTGGTAATATTTCTAAATCTTGGTCTATGGCAAGATAGACATTAGCTAAAGTTTGTGCCTCAACACCTTGAGCTGCGTCAACTACCAATAATGCTCCCTCACATGCAGCTAAACTTCTTGATACCTCATAATTAAAGTCTACATGTCCAGGTGTATCTATAAGATTTAAATAATATTCATTTCCATCCTTCGCTTTATACATTAATCTTATGTTTTGAAGCTTTATAGTGATTCCTCTTTCCCTTTCAAGGTCCATATTGTCAAGTAATTGACTTTTCATGTCTCTTTCACTAACAAGCCCAGTTTGTTGTATTAATCTATCAGCTAAGGTAGACTTTCCATGGTCTATATGTGCAATTATACTAAAATTTCTAGTTCTACTTTGTTTATTGTCCACCTTAAAATTCCCTCCTCTTAATTATTCTTATAGTTATTATTTTACATTATCTAAAAACTCTTTATATATCAAATTTAAAATTTTTGAATATAAACTAATTGGCACTAAACAAAATTATCCACATTATATGTGGATTATCAAGTCTAACACTAAATATTATATAATATCATAAACTTAAAGTAAATCCTATAAAATACAGTTATTGCATTTTTATTTTATATATTAAAAATATATAACTAAAATAAGGCTTATTTTAATCAATAAACCTTATTCACTTATTACTACTTATTAAATTTTTTGATTATTTCATGTATATCAAAGTTCGTTATATTAAGGTCAAACTTTGTCATATCAAAGTTAATACTTGGAAAATCATATTGTTTCATTCCTAACATACTTTTTGCATTACTGTCTACTATAAATACACAAACTGATGTACCTATAATCATAATAACCAAAAATAAAACTCTCATGATATATTTGTATTTTCTTAGTTTACTTTTACTTTCTATAGTTTTTTCTAATCGGCTCATTTAACATGCTCCTAATTATACCCTAAGCTCTAATTTTTTTGTTTAAAATATTCATCCAATATCTCAGCTAGATACTTTGTAGTAGCCTTAGATTCTTCTAAACTTGTTGCGTTATTTCCTATTTCAACTAACATATGATTCTTAACTGCAAACTGATTGAATCTAGCATAGTCTTTTTCTACTATTGGAGAGACTAAGCCAGGATATTTCTTTTCAGCAAAAGCAGTTATATCCTCTGCTAAAGCTCTAATTTGTGCTCTATTTGTATTTTTACCTCCTACAACAAAGAAAAACTTTGATACTCTTTCTCCATTTATCATAGTTGTATATTTTAAATGGTCTTTTTCCTTAGTGGCTGGATTAGTTAAATCCCTAGCATCTCTATGTAAGTCTATTGCTATGTCCACTGAGTTATATTTAGGTAATATACTTTTTATTGTTTTTAAGCTACTTGCATAAGAGTTATTATAAGATGGATAGTCATGATATTTAGTTGTATGAACTACACCCCATCCCTTGCTATCTAAAGCACTAGTTAATGTACTTCCTACTTCCATTACTGAGTTTTTCTTATCTCTTGAATGGTAGTTTCCAGCAGGTGAATTTGAATAAGTTTCACATCCATGAGTATGATATATCAAAATTCTTGGATTTTCTTTAGTTACCCTTAAATCATCCTTATAATCTGAGCTAGATGTAGTGTTAGTTTCAGTTGTGTCTGAATTTTTTGACTCAATATCTGGAACATTTTCTTTACCAACATAAAGTTTTATATATTCTTTTTCACTCTCTTTTTTATTATCAACTTTACTTGCATCTTTAGATTTATTGTTTTCTTCTTTACTTTCTTCCTTATTTTCTTTGCTTGTTTCTTTATTTTTATTATTCTTTTTATCTTCTGTATCATTTCCTTCAACTTTAGCTTCCGGATAAGATGAATTCACTAAAAATTTTAAAAAATCATCTTGATTCAAAGCCAATGACTTTCCTGGTAAAATGCATGCTAATATAAAAGTCAAGGTTACTACTTTAATGCATTTTTTAAACATAATTGTTCCTCCTTATTTTATACCAATCTACCTGGATGTAAAGACCTATTTAGACCTTCGCTTATTATTATAGATAGATTTTCGATTGTATCATCTATATCCTTTGGTGTTACTATTAAATTCTTGTCATATGGATCTAATGAATCTTTTATTAGATGATATTTTTCTTCTTCTTTAAGTTTTTTCAACATTTCATAAAAACTTTCTGTTTCTTCTGATTGAGCTATTAAATTGTCTATTGCCATATCTAAAACATCTATTGTAAGAGTTGCTGCATCAACCACTGTTGGTACTCCTATTGCAATAACATCTACTCCTAAAGTTTCTTTAGTTAGAGATTTTCTTGTATTGCCAACACCTCCACCAGGTGATATTCCTGCTGTTGATATCTGTATAGTAGAGTTTACTCTTTCCATTTTTCTCGAAGCCAATGCGTCTATTGCTACTACTCTATCTGGTTTTACTTTTTCAACTAATGACTTTACAATTTCGCTAGTTTCTATTCCAGTAACTCCCATAACTCCTGGGCTTAAAGCTGATACCTCAGTAAAATCATCATCATAATCTTTATTATAGTTTTTAAAAAGATGTCTAGTCACAAGTGTTTTGGATACACTTTTTGGTCCTAATGCATCAGAAGTAATATTTCTATTTCCAAGACCGATTACTAGTGTTTTTTTATTTTCGTCTTGTCCAAATATATCTACCAATTCATCTTTTAAATAACTTATCATTTCTTCTCTTGATTCATCATCATCAAACTTCATAAGATTGCTTTCCAGAGTTATATATTTCCCTATATCTTTATTCATTATTTCTGCACCTTGTTCGTCTATTACTTCCACTTTAGTTACAATACAATTTTCTAATTCTTTAATTTCTATTTCTACCCCAGGAATACTACTTCCTTCTTGAGACTTTTCACACATTTCACTAGCTTCTAAAGCTAAGTCTGTTCTTACATTAATCATATAAACCTCCAGTATAAATTAAATGCTAATTATAATTGTTAACAAAATTTAGTATTTTATAACAAAAAACTATAAATTTATTTAAAACAAGTAAAATTAAGGCTTTCAATGTAAGAAAATTGAGTTTGGTCAGTAATTTGTCAGTAAACTTTCTTATCTATCATTTATTTACAAGCATAAAAAAGTAGCAACTATTTATATAGGCGCTACCTTTTAATCTATCCATCACTTTCATATTAAGTTTTTGTTCATTAGATATTTCCTCTAAAATAATTAAATGATAAACATATTCTTGAAAGTGTTTATTCAACTTTTTGAAGAGTTTAAAAATATTTAATCATAAAAAAGGCTCCCTAAGGAGCCTTTTCTTGTTTTATTGGTTAAAACCTAGTACAGATAATGCCTTAGCATCATAATACTTAGGCATAGTTTTTGTTGCATTTTCTAGTCTAGAAGAATTAAACTCTGCTGAAGTTCTATATAATGCAACTTCAGAACCATCAAATTCATACCACTTACCATCAATTTGCACATAGTTCCAAGCATGGTTTAAGGCTCCATCTTCCTGATATATCGAATTCATTCCCATTAGCCTTGTCAACACATGAAAGCTACTAGCAAAACTTCCACATGAACCACGTTTTTCAACAAGATTTCCATATACATTTGTATCATGTGCTATACCACTCACATATTTTGACTCTATTACTAGTTTTGCAGCTCTATTCGCTTTTTCCATATCAGATGCATTTCTCCAATCGAAACTATTTAGGAAATTTCTAATTACTGCAAGTTCATTTTTAGTCTGCTCATAAGTAAGCAACTCTTTGCCTGCTATACTTTTTATAGGGTCAAGATTTTTAAATATTACACTCTTGTATGGTTCACCTGCAAATGCAGCAGCGTATGCACCTAATCCTGCATATCCTTTATTTATATAATAATATTTACCATCTGCTCTAAGTTCATTTCCATTTTCATTTCCACCATAATTAATGTCCCATCCAAATTTTCCTGTTGTATTAAGACCAAGCTGCTCTAACATTCCTTTTAAAGGATACTTAGGGTCATAATTTGGTTTCTTATTATCACCTTTAGTTTGTGTTACTGTTCTAGTATCTGCCTGCTTTACATGATATTTTAAATCAGATACTTCATTCCCTTGCGCCATCACTGGTATACTTGTAGTTGATACTATAATTCCAGAAATAGCTAAAATTAATATACTTTTTTTCATATCATACCTCCTTTATTTACTGCATTTCTAAAAAGAAGCAACAATTACCTTATAAGCATCTCACTCCTTTATTCCTGCTGAAAAAATGGTTCAGCAATTGCCAGCCATTCATCTGGAAGATAAAGAGATAAATATCCATGATTGTAACCCTTAGCTTCATAAATCTCACAAGAGGATACATAAGACTGAAACATTTTTGCAGATTTTTTAACACATTTCATTTCTTTTTCTCCATACCAGTACATTACTTGTGCTGTGGTTTTTTTCACATTATCTTTAAGTGTATAGTTCATCATGTAAGTACGATACATATTATATAATGTTTCTTTTCTTACATGTGGCATATCCGTCATATAATATGCTTTTATTTCATCTGGATACTGCATGTTTTCAGGTAACAATTTTGGCATCATAGCAATTTGAAAGCGACAAGCCTTCTTACTAAATAAAAGCCCTCCAAAAAATCGGATACCAGCAATACAAAACCTTGCCATAGTAGGTCTTGGGTAGCAGATACTACCATCGATAATTGCTTTTTTAGCAATATCAGGCTTTCGAGATAAAAGTTCCATGACGATTTGACCACCTAGTGATACTCCACATAGAGCAAAAAGATGCCCACTACAATTTTCATCTATATATGATATCAACTTATTCGCTGTATCCTCTGTAGAAATGTATGTTGTCTCATATTCTTCTCCATGACCATCCAATGTAGGAAGTATCACATAATAGTTGTTAGACAAAACTTCTGCTTGTCGTAAATAGTTCCACCATGCATTCCCTCCTCCATGAATCAACATAATATGTGGTTTGTTTTTATTTCAAAATTCATGAAACTTCATATATAACCTGCTACTCAAAATATGGTCAAATATATCCATATCGAGATTTTTCCTTTTTCATTGAACCTCGCCTTGCCTAAGCTACTACGATTTGGTATAGTTCTCCAAAGGCTTAAATTCCGAAGTTAGCCCTCCGTACATATATAAGTGCTTTTAAGCCATCTTATATTTTTTAGCATTTTTAAGATTAATACTTGCATTTAAATCTCTATCAATAGATAATCCACATTCACATTTGTACACTCTATCTTTAAGTTTTAAACCTTTATTAACCTCTCCACATTGGCTACAAGTCTTTGATGATGGATACCATCTATCAACTACTCTAAGTTCTATATTATTTTGTTTGCATTTAGTAGTTAGTTTAGTTCTAAACTCAAAAAACTTTTGACTTGATACAGCCTTTGATAAATGCTTATTTTTCATCACTCCAGTAACATTTAAATCTTCAATGGTTATATAGCTTGGTTTTTGCTCTATTACCTGGGATATTGTTTTATTAATATAATCAGTTCTTATATTAGCTAATCTTTGATGAATTTTTTGTACTTTGACCATCTGTTTTTGGATATTCTGACGAGTAGCTACTCCTTCTTTTATATTTTTATTTCTTACTTTTAAACTCTCATATTTTCTTGAAAGTTTTCTTTGTTCTCTTTTTAATTTCTTTTCAACTTTTTTGACGGTTGAAGTCTTGTTTATATTTTTAAATTTACTTCCATTTGAACATATTGCAAAATCTTTAATTCCTAAGTCAATACCTATTCCTTCATTAGTACATTTAGATACTTGAATATCATCTTCCTCAACTAATATAG
>NZ_JAGWCV010000026.1:0-52308 GCF_020657735.1 Clostridioides sp. ZZV15-6383
GGTTGGGTAAGACTAAAAGAATTTGGATATATACCAACAAATTCAATAGTTAAAAGTGGTACAGTAAGTCAAAAATCTAATAGATACTATGTATCTATATTAGTTGAGGAAGATGATATTCAAGTATTTAAATGTACTAATGAAGGAATAGGTATTGACTTAGGAATTAAAGATTTTGCAATATCTTCAAATGGAAGTAAATTTAAAAATATAAATAAGACTTCAACTGTCAAAAAAGTTGAAAAGAAATTAAAAAGAGAACAAAGAAAACTTTCAAGAAAATATGAGAGTTTAAAAGTAAGAAATAAAAATATAAAAGAAGGAGTGGCTACTCGTCAGAATATCCAAAAACAGATAGTCAAAGTACAAAAAATTCATCAAAGATTAGCTAATATAAGAACTGATTATATTAATAAAACAGTATCCCAGGTAATAGAGCAAAAGCCAAGCTATATAACCATTGAAGATTTAAATGTTACTGGAATGATGAAGAATAAGCATTTATCAAAGGCTATATCAAGTCAAAAGTTTTTTGAATTTAGAACTAAACTAACTGCTAAATGCAAACAAAATAATATAGAACTTAGAGTAGTTGATAGATGGTATCCATCATCAAAGACTTGTAGCCAATGTGGAGAGGTTAATAAAGGTTTAAAACTTAAAGATAGAGTGTACAAATGTGAATGTGGATTATCTATTGATAGAGATTTAAATGCAAGTATTAATCTTAAAAATGCTAAAAAATATAAGATAGCTTAAAAGTACTTATATATGTACGGAGGGCTAACTTCGGAATTTAAGCCTTTGGAGAACTATACCAAATCGTAGTAGCTTATGCAAGGCGAGGTTCAATGAAGAAGGAAAAATCTCGATATGGATATATTTGACCATATTTTGAGTAGCAGGCTAATTATTTATGCCAATGGATTTAAAAATAGGGAATATTGTTGAATTAAAAAAGCAACACGCATGTGGGTGTAAAGAGTTTGAAATCGTAAGAACTGGAATGGATATAAAGATAAAATGTACTAAATGTTCAAGGCTAATAATGCTTGATAGAGAGACCTTAGAAAAGAGAGTAAAAAAGCTAATAAAAAAATGATATAAATTTAACATTTAAAAAATGTCAAATACCGTATATTAATATCCAAAATTTTGGTATAATAAAAGTTGAAGAAAACATTTTCATGGGGGTGCTTTAATTATGGCAGTTAAATATGCAAAAAGAATGCAAGGTTTACAAGGATCAGAAATACGTGAGCTTTTAAAACTTACTCAACAACCACAAATAATATCTTTTGCTGGTGGAATGCCGGCTCCAGAATTATTTCCAGTTGAAGAAATGAAAAAAGTATCAGTTGCAGTGCTTGAAGAAAATGGAAGATCAGCTATGCAATATACTACAACAGAAGGATATGAACCATTAAGAGAAAAAATAGCAGCTAGAATGAATGAGAAAAATAAAACTAATGTAAATAAAGATGATATATTAGTTACAAGTGGTTCTCAACAAGGTCTAGATTTTGCAGGAAAAGTATTTATTGATGAGGGTGATGTAATTTTATGTGAAAGTCCATCTTACATAGGAGCTATAAACGCATTTAAATCTTACCAACCTAAATTTATAGATGTTCCAACAGATTCTGATGGAATGATAATGGAAGAATTAGAAAAAATACTAGAAACAACTGATAGAATAAAAATGATTTACGTAATACCTGACTTCCAAAATCCAACAGGAAGAACTTGGCCACTTGAAAGACGTAAAAAATTCATGGAAATAGTAAACAAATTTGAAATACCAGTAATAGAAGATAATCCATATGGAGATTTAAGATTTGAAGGAGAAACTTTACCATCTTTAAAATCAATGGATACAAAAGGATTAGTAATATTCTTAGGAACTTTCTCTAAAATATTCTGCCCAGGATACAGATTAGGATGGACTTGTGCTTCTCCAGAAATATTATCTAAATTTAACTTTGCAAAACAAGGTGCAGACTTACAAGCATCAACTATATCTCAAATGGAAGTAAGCAAATTTATGGATATGTACGACTTAGATGAACACGTTGACAAAATAAAAGCAGTTTATGTTAAACGTAGAGATGTAATGCTTAAGACTATGGAAGAAGAATTCCCAGAAGGATTAGTATTTACTCATCCAGAAGGTGGATTATTTACATGGGTAGAGCTTCCAAGTAACTTAAATGCTAAAGAATTAATGCCAAAATGCTTAGATAAGAATGTTGCTTATGTTGCTGGAGGAGGATTCTTCCCTAATGGTGGTAGAGAAAATACTTTCAGACTTAACTATTCAAATATGCCAGAAGAAAAAATAATAGAAGGTATAAAAAATATAGCAGCTGTGTTAAAAGAAGCTATGGGTGTAGAAGCTTAATTAAAAATAATAACTTATATAGATATATTACAAGGGATGGCTGTTGCCATCCCTTGTTAATTTAAGAATATATAATTCACCTCATACTAAACTTTGTCCAAAATTTAAATTGACAGAAATAAGAATAAATGATAAAATATGTAGGTATGAGATTTTAGTCTCATTTCTCTGCTCTAAGAGTGTAGAGCCGTTAAGTCCAAAGGGAGGTGAATTATAGTGAAAAATTATGAATTAGTTTATGTGGTAAAGCCAAACTCTGATGAAGAAATAAGAGAGGCTATACTAAACAAAGTTAAGGAAGTTGTTGCAACTGACGGAGAAATAGTTAAAGTTGATACTTGGGGAACTAAAAAATTAGCTTATCCAATAGCTAAGTTTACAGAAGGTTTCTATGTATTAGTTAACTTCAAATCAGCAGTAGACGTTCCTAAAGAGATAGACAGAAACTTAAAGATAAATGAAAATGTAATAAGACACATGATAGTTGTTGCTTAATAACTGGTTTTATTATAAAAAATAGGTGGTGTTTTTATGAATCAAGTTGTATTAGTGGGAAGATTGACTAGAGACCCTGAATTAAGATACATCCCAGGTACAGGAACACCAGTGGCATCCTTTACAATAGCCATTGATAGAGACTATGTAAAAAAAGATGGATCTAAAGAAACTGATTTTATACCTGTTGAAGTAATGGGTAAATCTGCTGAATTTTGTGCTAACTACATAACTAAAGGTAGATTAGTTGCACTTCAAGGATCTATAAGAGTAGACAATTATCAGACACAATCAGGTGAAAAGAGAACTTTTACAAAAGTGAGTACTAGATCAGTACAAGCTTTGGATAGTAAGAATAAATCGGAAAATTCATATAGAGAGAGTGCTCCAGCTTTTGAGCCAAGCTTTGAACCTCAAGGTTTAGACCCACAAGGTTTTCAAGCTATAGATGATGACGATATACCATTTTAAAAAGGAGGGAAAAAAGTCATGATGAATAAAAAAAGACGTAAGAAAAAAAGAGTTTGTCAATTTTGTGCTGACAAAAACGCTAAAATAGATTACAAAAGTACTCAAAGATTACAAAAGTATATAACTGAAAGAGGAAAGATATTACCAAGAAGAATATCTGGAACTTGTGCTAAGCATCAAAGAGAATTAACAGTTGCTATAAAAAGAGCGAGAAATATAGCACTTTTACCATATACATTAGACTAAAAAAATGGGCCTTGTGCTCATTTTTTATTATATACATTTATTATCTAAATGAGGCGAGCTATAAAGCTCGTTTTTTTGTTTATATACTTAAATATATTATTATTTATGATATAATATTATATATTAAGGAGGGTTGTAAACGTGAAAATAGATAAAGGTTCTGAGATAACGAGAAACATAAAGATAATAGAGTGGATGAAAACAGAAATATTAATGAGTGTAAGTGATTTGTTTAATTTATTGTTTAAAGGGGTAAAACCATTAGATGAAGCAATTCAAGATACTTTAGCAAATATAATAATGATAACATATCTCTTAGCAAAGAGATTAGGAATTAGTTTTAGAGATGTGGATTATAAAGTCAAGGAAAAAATAAAAATTGGTATAGATGAAGACCATAGCGTTGAAAGATGGTATGGAGATTTATCTAATTTAAAAAAACATATGGATAATAGGGAGTGATATTAAATTGAATAATAAAATTAGACTATCTAAAGCAATGTCTATAATAGTTTTAGCTATAATAATCGCTTTAGTAATAGCCTATATTCCAATGCTAGGAATGTTTAGTATATTAGCAGCTGTTCCATATGTAATTATAGGTGCTATTACTGATAGAAAGTATTCTCTTATATCTATTTTGATTACACTTTGTGTACTGGTTCTATTTGCAGACATTTCTTATGCATTAAATATATGTATAATGTATTCTTTACCAGGTATAGCAATAGGAAAGATGCTAAAGAGAAGTTTTGAACAAGAGGATAGTAATAAATTTGAACCAATATATGGTGGAACGATAATATTTGTACTTTCAATGCTTGTATATTTCTTTGTATTAAAGATATTTTTAAATGTAAATCTATTGGATGAAGTTTCTAAAATGATAACAGAAATTGTAAATATTCAAAAAAATAGTTTTTCTGCAACTGAACTTAAAGTGTTTGATAAAATGAAGCCTGATGAGATTGTAAGTTATTTTACAAATATGCTACCAATGATGTTATTTTTACAAGGGTTGTTATCAGCGTTTGTAACATATTATTTAAGTGTATTTTTTATCAAAAGAATTACAAAGATGAATATAAGATTTCCTAAATTTGCTGACTTTTATTTACCAGGAAATGCTATACTCACAACTTTCTTACTTTATTTATTAGTCTTATGTATTCAGATTATTGGTTCAAAACTATATACAGAATTAATAATGACTAATTTACAGCTAGTTTTTAATTTAATGTTTGTAATTCAAGGTATAGCAGTTTGTATTTATTTTTTAAAGAAATGGATAAGACAAGGACCAAATAAAATTATGTTTCTTTCAGGGATAATTTTATGTTTATTTGGATTTATGGGAATATCTTTTGTTGGTATGGTAGATAGTATAATTGACTTTAGAAAGGTAAGAAGTTATAAATCCACTTAGGAGGATAGAAATGAGTAATAAACAAACCTTTAAATTAAATATGCCAGAAATAAATTTATATATAATTGTTATTGGTATTTCTAGTATAATTTTGCTTTATTACAACTTGTATGTAGGGTGTTTATTTTTCTGTATTTTTGTATATATGGTTTTTCACAATTGGAGAACAACTAATATCAGACGTAATGAATGGACAGAGTATATTCAAAATTTATCTTTAGATATAGACGAAACAACTAAGAAAGCTATAATAAATCTTCCAATACCACTATGTATCTTAGAATTTGATGGAAATATATCATGGTATAATGGAAAGTTTTATGATATGATTGGTCAAAAAGATTTACTAGATAAAAATATAGAAGATATAGTTAAAAATCTTAATTTAAGAAAAGTATTAAATGAAAATAAAGAGATGTACACAGAAATAAACTATAAAGAAAAAGAATATACAATAATTTATAATGTTATAAAAAATGATCAAGAAAAGAATCCTAAATATTTGATGATATTATACTGGATAGACAAGACTGAATATTTAAAAGTAAAACAAGACTATGATGATGAAAAAAATGCAATGATGCTAATACAAGTAGATGGATACGATGAAGTATTAAAAAGTGCAGCAGAAGATAAGAGAGCTTTAATTAATGTTGAAGTAGAAAAAATACTTTCTGCTTTAGAATCAACTTCAAATGGCGCATTGAGAAGAACTTCAAAAGATAAATTCTTCTTAGTGATGCATAAAAAAGAGTTGAAAAAATTAGAATCTGAGAAATTTTCTATTTTAGATACAATAAGACATATTGATTATGGAAATAATCTTCCTGTTACTATAAGTATAGGAATTGGTATAGATGGAGATACATTAAATGAGAACCTAAAGCTTGCTACAGGTGCTCTTGACTTAGCACTTGGTAGAGGTGGTGACCAGGCCGTTGTAAAAACAAAAGATAAATTTGTATTTTATGGAGGAAAGTCTAAAGCTGTAGAAAAGAAAACCAAAGTAAAATCCAGATTAATAGGTCATGCTTTAAGAGAGGTTATACAACAAAGTGACCAAGTTTATATAATGGGACATAAATATCCAGATATGGATGCTATGGGAGCAGCAGTTGGAGTTTATGATATATGTAAATCCTGTAACAAAACCGCAAACATAGTTTTACAATCTGTAAATGAATCTATAGAAATATTTATAAATAAAATAAATGAAAACAATTATTACAAGAAGTTGTTTATTGGGAAAGAGGAGGCTATTGATAACTGTACTAAAAACACATTGGTTGTAGTAGTTGATACTCATAGACCCAATTATACTGAATGTGAAGAGCTATTAAAGCTATCAGAGAAGATAGTAGTTATAGACCATCATAGAAGAGGTGTGGAGTTTATAAATGATGCAGTACTTTTATTCCATGAGATATATGTATCCTCAACATGTGAAATGGTTACAGAGTTAGTTCAATATATGGATGAAGACGTAACAATAAATAAACTTACAGCTGAAGGACTTTTAGCAGGTATAAGTCTAGATACTAAAAATTTTGCATTTAAAACAGGTGTTAGGACTTTTGAAGCTGCTTCTTATCTTAGAAAAGTTGGAGCAGATACTATAGAGGTTAAGAAGTTCTTTAATTCGGATGTAAAAGACTTCATAATAAAAGCTGAAATAATTCAAAGTACTAAAATAATTAATAATAGAATATGCTTAGCATATTCAAGTACTGAGATAGATAGTATAAATGTTATAATAGCTCAAACTGCTGATGAGTTATTAAACATCAAAGAAGTAGAAGCTTCCTTTGTATTAGGTGAAAAAGATGATACTGTATTTATAAGTGCTAGGTCTTTAGGACAAATAAATGTACATGTACTTATGGAGAAATTAGGAGGCGGGGGACATATAGATATAGCTGGAGCACAGTTAAAAAATGTTTCTCTAAAAGAAGCTTATAAAATGGTAAATAAAATAATAGAGGAGTATTTAGAGGAGGAAGAATAGATGAAAGTTATATTATTAAAAGATGTAAAAGGAACTGGTAAAAAAGGGGAAATGAAAGAAGTAAGTGATGGATATGCAAGAAATTTCTTGTTTCCTAAAAAGATGGCTGTACAAGCGGATAGTGTAGCAATAAAAGAATTAAATGAAAAGAATAAATCTAAAGAAATAAAAGCACAAAAAGAATATGAAGAAGCTGTTTTATTAGGCAAGCAAATGGAAGAAATCAATATAGAAATATATTCAAAATCAGGTGAAGGTGGAAGACTGTTTGGCTCAATAACAGCTAAAGAAATTGCGGAGCAATTAAAGAAACAAAAAGACATAGACGTAGATAAAAGAAAAATATTATTAGATGAGCCAATAAGAACTTTAGGTTCAACTTTTGTAGAAATAAAAATACATCAAAAAGTAACTACTAAAATAAGAGTGGATGTAAAAGAAAAACAGTAATAACTAGAGGTGATTAAGATGGAAGATATGACGAGAATTCCTCCTCATAGTGTAGAATCAGAACAATCGATATTAGGTTCTATACTTCTAGATAAAGATGCTATAATAACGGTTACAGAAACTATAAAGCCTAATGATTTCTATAAAGAGGCTCACAAAATAATATATGAATGTATGATAACTTTGAGTAATAAAGGTGAGCCTATAGACTTGATAACATTGACAGAAGAACTAAGAAAACAAGGGCATCTTAATGATATTGGAGGAATCAGTTATATTACAAGTCTTTCTACTATAGTGCCGACAACTTCAAACGTAAAATACTATGCTGATATAGTAAAAGAAAAGTCTGTGCTTAGAAAGCTTATAAAAGCTTCTAATGAAATAATAAATCTAGGATATAGTGGAGCAACTAAGATTGAAGATGTGTTAGAACAAGCTGAAAAGAGGATATTTGATATATCACAGGAGAAAACTAGTGATGATTTTAAACCTATAAACTTAGTTTTGATGGATGCCTATGATATGATAGAAAAATTATACACTAATAAGAGTGATGTGACTGGTATAACTACTGGTTTTAAAGATTTAAACAAAAAAATAAATGGTCTTCAAAGGACTGATTTAATATTAATTGCAGCTAGACCAGCAATGGGTAAAACTGCTTTTTCTTTAAACTTAGTTCAAAACGCAGCTTTAAAGGGTGATGCCTCTGTAGCTGTATTTAGTCTAGAGATGTCTAAGGAACAATTAGTACAACGTATGTTATCTTCGCAGTCTAGTGTAGAATTAAAAAAAATAAAGACTGGAACACTTAATGATAATGACTGGCCTAGAATTATAGATGCTATGGCAGTGTTATCAGATGCAAAAATACACATAGATGATACTCCTGGTATAAAAATATCAGAATTAAGGTCAAAGTGTAGAAAGTTAAAAATAGAAAAAGGACTAGATTTAGTGCTTATTGATTATCTTCAACTTATGGAAGGTGAAGGTAATAATGAAAGTAGACAACAAGAGATATCTAAAATATCAAGGTCACTAAAGGTATTAGCGAAAGAATTAAACTGTCCTGTTGTAGCATTATCTCAATTATCGCGTGCTCCAGAACAAAGAGCAGACCATAGACCTATGCTATCTGATTTAAGAGAATCTGGAGCAATAGAGCAGGATGCAGATATAGTTATGTTCCTATATAGAGATGAGTATTATCATGCTGATTCTGAGAGTAAAAATATAGGAGAAGTGATAATAGCAAAAAATAGACATGGCGAAACTGGTTCTGTTGAGCTTGTTTGGCTTGGTGAAGTTCAAAGATTTGGGGATAAGTTGAGAGACCTATAATCTAACGAATATCCACAGAACATTCTTTCTTTCTACAGGAAAAATGTGGATATATGTCACTAAATATGTCTAAACATTGAAATTTAGCTAAAAAATTATCCACAGTATCCACAGGCAGCCTGTTGATAAGTGTGAATAAGTAGATAAAGCAAGCTTTAGGCTTGCTTTATCTGTGTATAACTATTAATTATCAGGAGGAATAATATGGAAAAAATAAGCTTGAAATATATATATCCCAATATAATTAAAGTACTTGATGAAATAAACTTATTTAGAGTAATTGATAATAATCTAAAGGAATCTATTGTTGTTTATGCTAACATTGTGGATAATCAGTATTATATAAACATGACTAATACAAACTTTGGTAATATAATTAACATATGTAAGTTAGAAAAACTTTTGGATGTGGATAAATTTATGGAAAAAGTTATAAAATATGAAAAAGAAATAATACAGAAAGAAGAGTTTTCAAAAATAGAAGAATATATGTTAAATATTGGAGAATGCTAAAAAAGTTGAAAAAAATACGAATGTTTGATAGAATAAGTAAGTAAAGCGTTCGATAGTATATAAAATATAGAGGTGAATTACATGAAAACAGTTGCAATTGTTGGTTCTCAATGGGGAGATGAAGGTAAAGGTAAAGTTATAGATTATCTTGCTACTCAAGCAGATGTAGTAGTAAGAGGGCAAGGTGGAAATAATGCAGGACATACATTAGTTGTAGAAGGTAAAAAATATGCATTACATTTAATTCCATCTGGAGTTTTAAATCCAAATACAGTGAATATAATCGGAAATGGAATAGTGTTTGACCCTAAAGGATTTTTAGAAGAATTGGAAATGTTTAAAGCGGATAATATAAGTACAGAAAATATAAAAATAAGTGATAGAGCACATGTCATATTCCCATATCATAAAGAGCTAGATGCATTGTCAGAAGAAGCTAGAGGCGATTTAAAGATAGGCACAACAAAAAAAGGTATTGGACCTTGTTATATGGATAAAACAGAGAGATCTGGAATTAGAATATGTGACCTAATGGATAAAGATAAATTTGCTATAAAATTAAAAGCTCAGATAGATGCTAAAAATGAAATAGTTAAAAATATATATGGAAAAGAAGAATTATTTGATTTTGAAACTATGTATAATGAATATTTAGGATATGCAGAACAAATAAGAAAATATGTAGCAGATACATCGGTTATTGTATATGATGCAATAAGAGCAGGTAAAAAAGTATTATTTGAAGGAGCACAAGGGACTTTATTAGATTTAGATTTAGGAACATATCCATTTGTTACATCTTCTCATCCAACGTCTGGTGGATTTGCGATTGGTGCAGGAATAGGACCAAATATGATAAAAGATGTTGTTGGTATAGTAAAAGCATATACTACAAGGGTTGGAGAAGGACCATTTGTTACAGAGCAAATAAATGAAACTGGTGATAAAATAAGAGAACAAGGTCATGAATTTGGAGTAACTACTGGTAGACCAAGAAGATGTGGATGGTTTGATGCAGTTATAGTTAAGTATGCAGCTAGAGTTAATGGATTGACTAGTATTTCATTTATGTTATTAGATGTATTAACAGGATTTGATAAAATAAAAGTTTGTACATCTTATAAAATGGGTGATAAAATAATAACAGATTTTCCAGCTTCATTAGATGACTTAGCAAAATGTGAACCTGTATATGAAGAATTAGATGGATGGAATGAAGATATAACTCAAGTAGATAATTTTGAGGACCTTCCAGAAAATGCAAAGAAGTATATAGCTAAAATAGAAGAGTTAGTTGGAGTAAGTGTAGATATGGTTTCTGTTGGACCTAATAGAGCTCAAACTATAATAAGAAAAAATATATTTGCTTAATATTTTATTAATTAAATGATTTAAATTGTAAATAATTAAAGAAGAGTATCTCAAGATAATGATTATAGTTATCAGGGATACTCTTTTATATTAGATACATATTAAATTTTTGTTCAGTTGAAATAACTTATATATATTCTGATTAGAATTAAGGTCGAACTTGCGTATATAATTACAGGTTTTTAAAAGAATTTTGTTCAAAATAAATAACATAAGCTGATTTTAATTATATACTAAAAAAAATAAAAAAACTATTGACTAAAAATTGTGTAGCATTTATAATATAACTTGTGAGTGAAAGAAACGACGAAAAAAGTCGAAAAAATGTGGTCTATTAGCTCAGTCGGTAGAGCACCTGACTTTTAATCAGGGTGTCCCGCGTTCGAGTCGCGGATAGATCACCAAAATATGGCTCGTTGGTCAAGAGGTTAAGACACCGCCCTTTCACGGCGGTAACAGGGGTTCAATTCCCCTACGAGTCACCAGTATGGGACTATAGCTCAGCTGGGAGAGCACCTGCCTTACAAGCAGGGGGTCACAGGTTCGAGCCCTGTTAGTCCCACCAATTTTTGGAGTAAAAAATAAATACTAGATTATATGCTGGTGTGGCTCAACGGTAGAGCAGCTGACTTGTAATCAGCAGGTTGTAGGTTCGATTCCTATCACCAGCTCCATATAGTACATAAATTTAAATTAATATAATTTTCTATATTACAGGATACTTTTAAGTATCTTTTTTTAATTGTAATTTTTATTGTATTAAAAATTACAATTAATTGCAATAAAATATTAAACTACTTGTAACACTATAGTTTTAAAACTAAAATCTGGAATAATCGTAGAAGCACATTATAGAATATAATAAACTTATAGTGTCAATAAATATAAATTAAAAAGAATATAAAAGATTTGTTATGTTAAGATATATTAGATTTGTAAATAGAAAAATTAAAAGATAGATAGATTTATGTGTTATAAGTTTTAAACAGAGAAGCAAGTTTGTTCTTACCTCTCTATTTAAAAATAAAAAAATGTTTTTTAAGGGCTACTTTATTTGAATCTTTCCCATCTCAAATCATCACCAGTAAATTCTAAAATCCTAAACTTATCTAAAATTCTAGAAAGAGTTCTTTGAGTATAAGTATTTCCTATCTGAGATGGTGTTAAATTGGTTGAAATAATAATTTTTTTACCAGCAACAAGTCTTGTGTTTACAATGTTGAAGATTTCTCCACTAGTAAAAGAATTATTAAGTTCAGTGCCAAGGTCATCTATTATTAATAAATCACAATCAAACAAGTTTTTATAATTATCTTCACTTATTTGACTATTTGAGTGTCTTCTAAATTTATAATCTTCAAGAATATCTAAGATTTTAAAAGAAGTTTGATAGATTACAACATTACCTTTATCTAATAATTCCTTTGCAATACAATTGCACATATATGTTTTTCCTAGTCCAGTAGAACCATAAAATAGTAGATTATCATTATTATCTTTCTTAAAATCATGAACAAAATTTTCGCAGATACTCAAGTTATTTAGCATATTTTCTCTAGGAGATATTTCCCCATCAGAACCTTTATTAGGAGAAAATATATTCAAGTTAAAATTCGAAAAATTTTCCAGACTTAAAATTCTATCTAAATTAGACATTTTATAAGCTTCATTTACAATTTCTTGTTTAAGGCAAGAACATTTTTCTCCATTAGGTAAAAATCCTTTGTCTTTACAAGAAGCACATTGAAACTTTATTTCTAGGTAATCAAGAGGTATATTATTTTCAACTAAAAGTTTTTCTTTATCTGCTTTTAAAGATTCTATAGTTTTTTTAGACTTATTTACAATTTCATCTTTAGACTTAGGATTTAAAAGTACTATTTTAGCTAAATTGAGACCTATTTTAGAAATCTCATCATCTATAGATTTTATTTCAGGGATTTTATTATATACCTCATTTTTTCTATGCTCTAATAAGAGTTCATTGTTATCTCTTCTCTCAGCATATTTAGCAAGTATTTTTCTTATTTTATCTTCATTCATTTAATCACCTACTTAAACTTTTCTTTTTGACTTTTTTTGATAATCTCATCGAGTTCATCAGAGGTATACTGAGTGAATGTTTCATTGAAATTATGAAATTTAGTCTTCTTGTAAGTATTGTTGTTTTGAGTAGTATTAATCTGCTTTTTATTAATATTCTCCTTAACTATACGTTCTTCCTCTTTTTGCTTTAAATCATTTAAATTTTTTATATTTTTTTCATTCCAATTTTTAACTATACCATTTATATAAGATATACTTGGGTTTGAAATATTCTTAGACTTAGAACATGCATTTATTATCAAGTCTATATCCATATCAAATTTATCGAACCAGGTATCCATAAGTTCTTTTTCTGATTTCGATGGTTGTCTTGAGAATCCCAATTCATTGAAAATGGTTTTATATAGAATATATCTTTCACTTCTAACTAAAAAGCTTTCTTCAACATCCTTTGGTGTATATAAATTTGAATCATACCAATTCCTGATAATGCCCTCAATGTATTTAACTGGTTTTGATGTACCAGTTTTATCTTTTACATACTCATAGGCACAAAGTATCATATCAGGACTCATATTGTATTTATTCATTATATCCATGATACTTATCTTTTCACTTGGGTCGAGATATCGACCAACTATTTTATTTATAGAATTGAACATTTTTCTAATACTTGGATTTTCAGAAGTAGATACAACTTGATCTGTATTAGATTTTATAGATGAATTATTACTTAATATATTCTCAATATAGAAATTTTTTAAATCTAAAAACTCTATTGAATAATTAAAACTATCATATTCTCCATTATCGTGTATTTTTATAATCTTCTTTTCCTCCCAGAATTTCCAAGCAGATAACACATCAGACAATGGTATATTTAGGTTTTTGGCTATTGAATTATTGTCAAACTTAGGATTAGAAGTAATATCGCATGCTTGTCTATAGCCCAAAAGATAAACTTTTACGTATAACCCGTCCGCCATTGGCATAAATATATCTATAAAGATATTGGGAATAGTGATTTCACCTAAATCTATTTCATTGCTTTCTTTGAAAAACATTTTATCACCTCAGATTAAATTATATCATTTTTTATATTACATTTGTCTGTAAACAAATAAAAGGTCATAAGATTAGCATGTAAATATTTTCTAGCAATATTCATTTTGAAAAGGAGGAGATATTTTGGTTATAAAATTCAACCAAAAAGTAAGAAGAACATTATCAGTAGCAATTCTATTTATGGTATTAATAATAGGTTGCTTTATAGAAAAGGATGACAGTTTAGAAACATTCAAAGAAAAAACTAATTCAAAAATAAATCAATATAATATAGATGTTATATTTGATGACGAAACTAAGAGGTTAATGTGCAATCAGAGTATTGAGTACATAAATAATACAAAATCCAGTATAGACAAAATATATTTCCACATATATCCGAATGCTTTTTCAAAAAAAGATTTTGCTCCTTTTGAAAAACATGAAATGACAAGAGCTTATCCTAATGGATTTAATGAAGGATATATAGATATAAAGAATATATTAAATAATAATAGTAAAATGGAATATAAAATTAAAGGGGATAAAAATGATATATTAGAAATAGAATTAGGTAAAGAACTAAAACCAAATGAAAGAACATCATTAGATATAAAATATAATGTAAAAATACCAAATTCAGTTGGAAGGTTTGGATATGGAGAAAATACTATAAATGTTACTAATTGGTTTCCTATAGCCTGTGTCAATGATGAAAGAGGATGGAACCTAAAGAGCTATGAAACTATTGGTGACCCATTTTATAGTGAAACTAGCGATTTTCATGTGAAACTATTGATTCCAAACAAATATAAAATTGCTCATACAGGAAAACTTGTTAATGATAAACATGACAGTAAGAAGATGTTGTATGAAATAGAAGCTGAAAATGTTAGAGATTTTGCATTTATATTAAGTAGTAAATTTGATGTAAATAAAGTAGACTCAAGAGGAGTAGCTATTAATACATACAATTTAAATAAGAAGTTTTCTAAGAAGGCAACTGAAGTTGCTAAAGATTCAATAAATATATTTAGTGAATTATTTGGCAAATATCCATACAAAGAATTCTCCGTTGTAGCAAGTGATTTTTTTATAGGGGGAATGGAATATCCTATGCTTGTTATGATAGACCAAAGCTTATATAATGAAAAAAATGAATTTTTACTAGAATATGTTATTGCTCATGAGACAGCACATCAATGGTGGTATTCTGCTGTTGGAAATGATGAAATAAGTGAACCTTGGTTGGATGAGGCACTTACTGAATATTCTACAATAGTTTACTTTGAGCAAAAGTATGGTAAAGAAATAGCAAATAAACTTATAAAAACTATGGAGATACAGACAAAAAGTTATTTGAGTGAAAATATATTTAAACCAGCAAATGAGTATAAAAATTCTACTGAATACAGTTTAAATGTTTATACAAAAGGTGCAATAGCATTTAATGAAATAAGAAAAGAAGTTGGTGATAAAGTATTTTTTGAGACTTTAAATGAATATTATAATAAATATAAGCATAAAAATGTTAATGGAAGAGCTTTTGTGGAGCTATGGAATAGTAAAGGGGTAGACATAAATAAGATTATAAGTGAATATAAGTAAATTTCGTACAGAGTATTAAATTTTATTTAATACTCTGTTTTTTTGGTATAATATAATCTATAAGGCAGAAAAAGAGGTGAAAGAATGCTAAAGTATTGTTCAGTGGGAAGTGGAAGTAGTGGTAATTGCCATTATATAGGATATAAAAATACTAATATATTAGTAGATGCAGGATTAAGTGGAAAGAGAATAACTACAGGTCTTAAAGACATTGATGTAGATGTAGATAAATTAAAAGGAATATTTATAACACATGAGCATGTTGACCATATAAAAGGAGCAGGTATATTATCAAGAAAGTTTGATATACCAGTATTTGCTAATATAAAGACATGGTGTTCTATGAAGGATAAGCTAGGTGATATCAAAGATAAAAATATGAAGGTTTTTGAAAATGATAAAACTTATTCATTAGGAGATATTATAGTGAGACCTTTTTCAATAGAACATGATGCGTCTGACCCAGTTGGCTATAATTTTTATACAGAGAGTGATGAAAAGATATCTATAGCTACTGATATAGGATGTATAACTCAAAATATAAAAAAACATTTATACAAATCTAAGTTAGTAGTTTTAGAATCAAATTATGACCCTAATATGCTTATGATGGGTTCATATACATATGCTTTAAAGAAAAGAGTAATGTCAAATACTGGTCATTTATCTAATGAAGATGCAGCTAATTTCTGTGTTGAGCTTATTAATGAAGGTACAGAATCTATATTATTAGCACACTTAAGTAAAGAAAATAATTTCCCTGAGTTGGCATATGAGACTTCAAAAGGAGTATTAGCATCAAATGATATAGTAGTTGGACAAGATGTAAAACTAGATGTATTATCACGAAATGATGTTTCTAATGTTTATGAGATAAAGTAGAGGTGAATAACTTTGCTAAAAAGAAATTTCGAAAATGTTGAAGATAATAAAATTTTATATTCTATAAAGCAAGGAATGATTTTAGCGATACCTGCTATTATGACTGGTTCAACTGCTCTTGTCATTTTAAATCTTCCAATAAAGGCTTATCAAGAGTATTTATCAAGCTTGTTTAATGGTGAAATTGCAAATCTTCTTAACTTTATAAATGATTCTACTTTAGGAATTATTTCATTAATAATATTATTAACAATAAGTTATAGTTATGGGAAAATATATGGGAGCAAGTATACAGTACTTGTTCCTATAGTTGCAATGTGCTCTTTTTTAGTGTTTTCAAGTGGAAATGAACTTAATTCCTATATAGAAATATTCAAGACCAAGTGGTTATTTACAGCTATTATTGTTGCTATGACATCTTCTGTATTGTTTATAAAACTTACAGAATTTGTTACAAGTGTAAAGTTTCATACAGAATGAGCTGATGCAGACTTTAATATGGTAGTCTCAGCTATAGTTCCTTTCATAATAGTAGTATTTTTGTTTTCTATTTTTAGAGTGATAATGATAAGTCTAATTGGTAGTTCAAACTTTCAAGATATATTTCTTAACTATTACAAGTTATGTGGCTATGTCTGTAGGGATTGTACCATGTACAGTTTCTGCTGTAGAATGGACATCACTATATTTTTAAGTGGATATATGGCTACAGATTTACTAAGAGGTAGTTTGTTGCAATTATTTAATCTATGCATGGGAGTTATGATTTATATTCCATTTATAAAGATGTCGCAAAATAGATATACATATATATTTAACAATAACATAGAAAACTTAACAAACTTAGTAAAAAGGTATGAATTGACAGGTGAACAGTCTAATCTTCTAAATCATAATGGTAAAATAGGTTCAATTTCAAAAATATTGGCATCAAATAATTGTTGAGCGTATAAATGCGATACATAACTTAGGAATAAAGCTAATTATGGATGATTTTGGCATGGGGCATAGTTCTCTTATATATCTTCAAAATAATAATTTTGATATAGTTAAGTTAGATGGTTCGTTAGTTAAAGAAGTACTTACAAATAAAAGAAGTAGTGAAATCATAATTTCTATTGTTAATCTTTCAAAGAACTTGAATTTTGATATAATTGTTGAGTATGTTGAAAATTTGAACCAAAGAGATAAGTTATATGAATTAGGATGTGAAATATATCAAGGATATTATTATAGTAAAGCTATACCTTTCGAGGAATTTATAGAGTATGCAAATCAAGAAATATAGAGATAATTTTATAGAGTTTGTAAGTTCTATTAGTATATAAATTTGCAACAAATTTAAGTTTAGGAGAAACATATGAATATAAGTATAGTTGTAGTAGGTAAAATTAAAGAAAAATATTTAAAATTAGGTATTGATGAGTTTAAGAAAAGGCTTTCTAAGTATTGTAAGTTAGAAATTATAGAGTTGGATGATGAAAAAGCTCCAGAGAGTTTGAGTGCTAAGGAAATGGAAATTATAAAAGATAAAGAAGGAAAGAAAATTTTAGGGAAGATAAAGCATAATAGTTATGTTATAGCCTTGGCTATTGATGGGAAGGGTTTATCCTCTAAAGAGCTTGCTAAGAATATGAGTGATTTAGCAGTTAGAGGTAATAGTAGTCTCTGTTTTATAATAGGAGGTTCTCTAGGGCTTTCTGATGAGGTCTTAGGAAGAGCTGATTATAGGTTATCTTTTTCTAGGATGACTTTTCCTCATCAGATGATGAGATTGATATTGTTAGAACAGATTTATAGGGCTTATAGGATAAATAATGGAGAACCGTATCACAAGTAAGGGAGCGCGGTTTTTGAAAAAATAATTTGAGAATGTAAGAATAAGTAACTTTCTAGTAAAGTTGCTTATTTTACTGTATAAGTGATAACTATGCTAAACTGATATGTTATAATTTAAAATAGAATATAATCAGGAGGTATGAATATCAATGAATAAGCCAGTTTTAACTATAAATAGGCTAATATCAGAAGCTAAACAATTTTGTAAAATACAAAGCAAAGAGAATCATATAGAATTATTAGGAGTTACAGATGGTAAAGCAGTAGGGACATATATAGAACATAAATTCCAAAATTATCTTAATAACAAATATACTATGGAAATTGGAAGTAGTGCAAAAGGAATAGATTTACCATCTAAGGATATAAATACGGATATAAAAGTAACATCAGTAAAACAGCCTCAGTCATCATGTCCGTATAGGGACTCAAAGCAAAAAATATTTGGATTAGGATATAATCTTTTAGTATTTGTTTACAATAAGAAAGATAATGCAGATAGATGCGAATTAGATTTTGAATATTGTACATTTGTTCCTAATGAAAGAACTGCTGATTTTACAACTACTAAAATGATAAGAGATATAATTGAAGCAGATGGGAATGAAGAAGATATAATATCATATTTCTATAATATAAATTTACCTGGAGATGAGATAACATATAATCAGATAGCTGAGAGAATAATGGAGGCCACTCCTAAGCAGGGTTATTTAACTATATCTAATGCATTACAGTGGAGATTACAATATAAGAGAGTAATAACACTAAACAATGGTGTGGAAGGAATTGTTAACTTTGAAAAGAACGAACTTGATAAATAATTTAGAACTAACAGAACTAGAAAGAGGAGATTACCAAACACCGCTGGATTTTGCAAAGGTGGTATGTGAGTATATAAAGTCGCATAGAGGATGTAACCCAAAAAAAATAATAGAGCCTACATGTGGTCTAGGTAATTTTATAGATGCATCAATTCATGTTTTTGATAACATTGAAAAAATATATGGAATTGAGATAGAGAACTCATACTATAAAGAAATAGTAGAAAAATTTAAACATAAAAAAATGATAAATTTATTTAATGAAAATATATTTAACTTTAATTTTGATGTAATTAATAATTCGATTTCTAATGATGAAGAATTGTTGATAATTGGGAACCCTCCATGGGTAACAAATTCTCAATTAGAGAGTATAAATAGTATAAATCTACCTTCTAAAAAAAATCTAAAAAAATTAGGTGGATTAGATGCCATGACAGGTAAAAGTAATTTTGATATATCAGAGTATATAATATTAAAACTAATAGAAACATTTCAAGGCAAAAAAGCTACAATTGCTATGTTGTGCAAAAATACAGTTATAAGAAATATAGTAAGAGATATAAATTCATTTGATTTTAAAATAAGAGGTATAGAGATGGTTAGTTTTGATTCAAAGGAAGTATTTGGAATATCTTGTGATGCAAGCTTACTGATATTAGATATATCAAATATGTTAGAAACAAAATGTAATGTATATAATATATACGAAGGAAGAGATATCATCAGAAGTTTTGGTTGGAGTGAAGATCACAAAATTTTCATATCAGATATGAATGAATATAACCAAATTTCTAATATAGATGGAGAATGTAAACTTGAATGGAGACAAGGTATAAAACATGACTGTTCAAAAATAATGCAATTGAGTAAAAATAATAATCTATATGTAAATGGAAATAAAGATGAAATAGAGTTAGAAGAAGACTATATATATCCTATGTTAAAAAGTTCGGATATAAAAAATACAATCATAAATGATACAAGGAAGTATGTAATCGTAACTCAAAGAAAAGTAGGTCAAGATACCAATGTAATTGAGTTAGAAGCACCTAATCTGTGGAATTATCTAATGAGTAATGCAGAATATTTAGATAAGAGAAAATCATCTATATATAAAAAGGCACCAAGATTTTCTATATTTGGGGTAGGTGACTATTCTTTTGCTACGTATAAAGTTTGCATATCTGGATTTTATAAAGAACCTAAATTTTCTTTAGCATTTAGAAGTGATAATAAACCTATTATGTTAGATGATACGTGTTACTTTTTAGGATTTGATACTTTTAAAGATGCACTGATAACTACCATCTTATTAAATAGTGAGTTAGTTAATACATTCTTGAAATCTATTGCATTCTTAGATTCTAAAAGACCATATACGAAAGAAATATTAAAAAGATTAGATTTAGAAAAAATTTACAATAATTTTAGCTATGAGCAATTTAATGACATTAAAAATAAACTTAATGTGGATATAGCAATAACAAAAGATGATTACTTAGAATACCGTTTTATTTTCAACTAAAATAATAATATCGAATTTGATAGTGAGTTATCTTCAAGTCAATTGAAATTAGATTTTGACACATTATCAGAAATTGCAATAACTAAAGAATAATAGACAATGGATTAAAAATCAATTTGAAATATATATTATAACTATGATGAAGCTAGATGAGGTTAAATACTTCATCTAGCTTATTTTGTGTCCAAATAATGAGGAAAAATAATGATAATAAATATTTGGAAAAATCAAGACTTAGAATTGGTAAAGGAGCTACCAAAAGAAGTATTATCTGCAATAGAAACTAACATAGAAATACTAGATGAAAACTACGGTACAGAAAGAACAGCAGAAAATTTAGGTGGATACGTAGTTGTAGTAGATAAAGCTGGTATAGAATAACTAAAACAACATCAACTAAGAGGAATAATACCTAAATACATAGACGAAATAGAAGGGGGCTGTCGCACTAAAAAATAAATCCCAAGTTCAAAAGAGCCTGGGATTCTTGTATAATAATTGTATGCAAAAACAAAATACTATACAAATTGATTATACTACTTATGGTAATAATTATCAATTTAAATTACCACTAAATATTGATTACATGATTCCAAAAGATGATTCTATAAGGTTATTAAGTCAAATTATTAAGGAGATGAATTTAGAAAAGTTATATAAGACTTATTCTCGAATTAGAGGAAATAGAGTAACCTCTAGACAACTTTTGAAAATTATAATATATGCAAATATGAATTGTATTTATTCTTCAAGAAAAATAGAACAAGCATGTAAAAGAGATATTAACTTTATGTATCTTTTATGCGGAGCCTCCGCTCTAGACCATTCAACAATTGAAAGATTTCGCAGTATTCATTTTTCACAAGTAAGCAAAAATTTGTTTGCACAGTTTACAAACTTTCTTGGAGATAATAAGGAGATTTCAAAAGATTCTCTATTTATTAATGGTACAAAAATAGAGTCATCTGCCAATAGATATACTTTTGTTTGGAAAAAATCTATTGAAGAGCATACAAAATTTAAATATCCTAAAATAGTAGCTGATTCTGGATATGAAAGTGAGGAAACTATACATTTTTAGAGTGTAATAATCAATTATCTTTCATAAAGCCTGCAAATTATGAAATTAGTAAAACTAAAAAATATAAAAATAATAGGGCGTATTGATAATATGGATTATGATGAAAAAAATGATTATTATATTTGTAAAAATGGCAAAAAACTATTTGATAATAAAATAATCAATAGAAAATCAAAAACAGGATATAAAAGTAAAATAACTTGTTATATTTGTAAAGAATGCCGTGATTGTCAATATAAAAGCAGTTGTATTAAGGGAAATAATAGTAAGATTCCTCTTGAAAATAGAACTAAAAATTTACAAGTATCTAAGTTATTTCATGAAAAAAGAAAAGAAAATTTAAAGAGAATTATAAGCCCGGAAGGGTGTCAACTTAGAATGAATAGAAGTATACAAGCAGAAGGAGCTTTCGCTCAATTAAAACAAAATATGAAATTTAGAAGATTTTTAAGCCGAGGTAAAGAAAATGTTCTATCAGAATGTATTATTGTAGCGATAGCTCATAACATTTCTAGACTACACAATAAAATAATAAAAAATAAACGTGGAGTATATCTTCATCATTTAAAAGAAGTATTCTAAATTTATTATTTATAGTTAAATATTATCTGAAAAAATGGTATTTTTATACCTTTATTTGTTATGCATAATTTTACTTAGAACATAAGCTTTATATAAAACAATTAAAAATATCCCCATTAAGATAAGTAAAAAAAGCTGTCACAGAACAAATTTAATTTGCTAATGCGACAGCCCCTTTTTGTTAATTTGATACTTAATAATATTAAAATAACAAAAAAGTATTGAAAGTATACAGCATTTAAGGTAGAATTAAATAAAATATTATAACATTATAATGTTTATATAGTTGTTAATAAAAATTTGGAGGAAAATATATGATAAAAATAATGTTGGCCTGCTCAGCAGGAATGTCTACAAGTTTATTAGTTACTAAGATGGAAAGTGCAGCTAAAGAAAACGGTATAGAGTCGCAAATTTGGGCAATACCAGAATCAACTATACAAAATGAAATAGAAAAATGTGATGTCTTATTATTAGGACCACAAGTTAGATACATATTACCTAAGGCTCAGGAAATTGCTAAGCCATATAATGTACCAGTAGAGGTTATAAATATGATGCACTATGGAACAGTTAATGGAGAAGCTGTTTTAAATAGAGCAATAGAACTTAACAACACTAAGTAATAGAAAATATAATATATTTTAAATATATAAATTGGGAGAATCAAAGAATGGATGAAAAGATTATAGAAATATCTTTTAATATAATAGGTTATGCAGGTGAAGGTAAAGGATTAGCTTTTGAGGCAATAAAAGAAGCTAAGAATGGAAATATGGAAAAAGCAAAAGAATTATTAAAAGAGTCTAAGGAAGTTATAAATAAGGCACATAGATATCAAACAGAATTAATACAAAACGAAGCTAGTGGAAACAAAACTGAAATAAGTGTAATACTTGTACATGCACAGGACCACTTAATGAATGGTATGAATTTCCAACAGTTGGCTGAGGAAATCGTTGATTTACATTTGAAGTTAGAAGGTAAATAAAAATTAAAGACAATAAATTAAGAGAGTTCTTAAAATATACATTGTGTGTTGCACACTAATTGCTAGATTGTTGGTTCAATGTTTGGTGAGCAGTACATTGGATTTGTTTTGAGGACTCTTTTTGTATTGAGTTTAAAGTTAATAGATATTTACTATTAATAGTATAAGATTATATGTTATAATATTATAACATATAATTTAAGAGGTGAATCATGTTAAAGAATCAACCATTATATATACAAGTAGTAGATATATTAAAGCAAAAAATATTAAATAACGAATATAAAATTAATGAAAATATTCCAACTGAAAGAGAATTGGAGGAAGGCTTTGGGGTCAGTAAAATTACTATTAGAAAAGCTATTGAGATATTAGAATCAGAAGGGTATGTAGAGAAAAAAAGTGGAAAAGGGACAAAAGTAGTAAGTAATAGTCTTTTTAATAAACTATCTAAGGCAGAGTCTTTTTCAAGTATACTTTTATCTAAAGGTCATAAGTTATCTAAAGAGACTATTTCAATTGAAAAAATAATAAATGATGCAAATTCACAAGTCTTTAGCATATTTGGGGAAAAATGTAACAAGATTAATAGAATGTATTACTTGGATAGTAAGCCATATATATTTTTTACTCATTATATACCTTTTGATGAAAACCTGACTGTTGAAAATTTTAATAATGAAAGTTCTTTATATATGTATTTATATAGAAGAAATATAAATATAACTAGATTTGAAGATGAATTTTTTATAGAAGAATCAGAACTAGAAGTATCAAAGGCTCTAAATCTAGATAAAGACATATTATTAGGAAGAAAAAGAAAGACCTATGATGAGAGTGACAATATAGTTGAGTTATCATTTGCAAGATATAATACAGAAGTACAAAATTACATAATTAAATATGAAATATAATGAAAATCCTGAGTTTATTAAAATGATAATATGCTCAGGATTTTTATTTATAAAAATAAAAAAATATTATAACATTATAATGTTTACAACTAAACATTATAATGTTATAATATTTTTAACAAATAAGTGATATTATCAAATATATAAAAATTAGTTTTTGTCGTGAAATCGTTATTGAATTATAAATAAAGAGGAATATCACTAATACAGGAGGGAATTATGGAAAAATTTGCAAGTTTTTTAGAGCGTAAGGTTATGCCTGTAGCAGCGAAGATAAGCAATCAAAGACATATGAGAGCTGTAAGAGCAGGTATAATAGCAACATTACCACTAACAATAGTGGGGTCATTTTTCACAATATTATTAAACATACCTATTGATGCCTATATGGATTTTATAGCTCCATTTAGAGAAACATTAGATATACCATTTAGATATACTGTAGGATTTTTATCTCTATATGCTACCTTTGGGATAGCATCATCACTTGCTAAAAGCTACGATTTAGATACAACAGGTGTTGGTATGCTTGCAGTTATGGCGTTTTTAGTTTCCACAATAGTTCCAACTCAAGTAGTTGAACCAGTAGGTGGAGTTATAGAAGCTGGTAGATGGATGGATATGGCAAAACTTAATTCACCATCATTGTTTGGAGCTATTGTAACATCATTAATTACAGTTGAGATATATCGTTTCATGAAGGAAAAGAATATTACAATTAAGATGCCAGCAGGAGTTCCAGTAGAGGTTTCAAATTCATTTACTGCATTATTACCAACAGCAGTAATATTAATGTTATTCTGGGTAATAAGACATATTTTAGGATTTGATATAAGTGCAGCACTAAGTGCTATGCTATCACCTTTAAAAGGATTCTTATCAGGAAATAGTTTAGGTGGTGGAATATTAACAGTATTCTTAATAACAGTATTCTGGGTACTTGGAATACATGGTCCAGCTATAATGGGGCCAGTAATAAGACCTATATGGGATATGTCTATAGCAGAAAATATAACTGCATTCACAGAAGGAGTATCAGCTCATGCAATGCCAAACATATTTACAGAACAATTTTTACAGTGGTATGTGTGGATAGGAGGCGCAGGAGCTACTCTTGCATTAGTTGTAATGTTTATGTTTTCTAAGTCACAATACCTAAAAAGTTTAGGTAGATTAGGATTTTTACCAGGGCTATTTAATATAAATGAACCTATAATATTTGGGGCACCAATAGTTATGAATCCGATACTAGGAATACCATTTATAATTGGGCCTATAATAATGACAGTTCTATCATATGTTCTTACTATTACAGGGATTATACCTATGATGGTAGCAAGATTACCATTTGCAATGCCAGCACCAATAGCGGCAGTAATGAGTACTAACTGGAGTATACTGGCAGGTATATTAGTATTAATCAATTTTGTGATATCATTTGTTGTTTATTATCCATTCTTTAAGGTTTTTGAAAAGCAACAATTACAAAGAGAACAAGAAGAAGCGAGTAAAAATTTATAAAAATACATATAATAGAAGTTTTGTACTATAAACATAGGAAAAAGCTTATAAATTATTAAAGGTGAAGGTAGGAGGTATTACCTTCACTTTTATTTTATATATTTTAAAAAGTGTAATTCGAGGAGGAGAAAGATGGAAAGAAGATTAGGAATATCAGTTTATCCAGAACATAGTAATATGGAAGATGATAAAGCATATATAAAAATGGCTTCAAAATATGGATTTAAAAGAATATTTATGTGTATGCTTTCAATTACAAGACCTAAGAAAGAAGTTAAAAAACATTTTAAAGAGATTATAACTTATGCAAGAGAATTAGGATTTGAAGTAATCCTTGACATAGCTCCAAATATATTTGATATATTAGAAATATCTTATGATGATTTAACATTCTTTAATGAGTTAAATGCTAGCGGAATAAGGCTTGACTATGGATATGATGGAAGTAAAGAAGCTATGATTTCTTTCAATCCATATGATTTGAAAGTAGAACTAAATATGAGTAATGATGTAGCATACTTAGATAATATAATTACGTACAAGCCAAATGTAAATAATATATATGGTTGTCATAATTTTTATCCTCAAAGGGGTACAGGCTTACCATATGATTTCTTTGTAAGATGTTCAAATAGATTTAAAAAGTATGGAATAAGAACTGCTGCTTTTGTTAACTCAAAACATGCAACAATAGGACCTTGGAACATAAATGATGGACTGTGTACACTTGAAATGCATAGAAACTTAGATATATCTACAGCAACTAAGCACTTATTCGCAACTGGATTGATTGATGATGTAATTGTGGGAAATGCATATGCAAGTGAAGATGAATTAAAAAAAATGTCTGAAGTAAATAAATATCAAGTTGTATTTAATGTAGTAGCCGAGGAAGAAACTTCTGAAATAGAGAAGACAATAATGGTAAATGAGCAACACTTTAGAAGAGGGGACATAACTAATCAGGTAGCAAGGTCTACAGAAGTAAGAAAAAAATATGCTAAAGAAAATTTCCCTAAACATGATAATACGACCATCTTTAAAAGAGGAGATGTAGTGATTGGTAATGATGACTTTGGAAAGTATAAAGGGGAATTACAGTTGATACTTCAAGATTGTACAGATGAAAGAAAAAATAAGGTAGGTAGAATAAAGGAAGACGAAATAGTACTTTTAGACTTTATTGAACCTTGGAGTAAATTTAAGATTATTTTAGAGGGAGAGTAAAGTGAAGATAGACATATTAATAAAAGGTGGAAAAACAGTAGATAAAAGTATAATTGATATAGCTATATTAGATAATAAAATAATAGAAGTAAAAAATCAGATAGATGATTCTAAGTATCAGGCAAGCCAAATTATAAACCTAGATGGAGATAAATTTATTAGTGCGGGGTGGATAGATATACATACACACTGCTATGAAAGACTAGACCTTTATAAGGACTATCCTGATGAGGTTGGAATAAAAAGTGGAGTTACTACTGTAGTAGATGCAGGAACAACAGGAGCTTTAGATATAGACAAATTTTATGAAGATACTAAAAAGTATAAAACAAATGTATATGCTTTAATAAATATTGCTAAGCAGGGAATAACATCTCAAGATGAACTTTCAAATATGATGAACATTGATGAAGACAAACTTAAAAATGCAGTTAAAAAATACAAAGATTTTATTGTTGGAATCAAAGCTAGAATGAGTAAAAGTGTTGTAATTTCAAACGGTATTGAACCTTTAAAATTAGCTAAAAGAATAAAGAATGAACTTAATCTACCTATGATGGTTCACTTTGGTAGCTCTCCTCCAACGATAGAGGATATATTCGAATATATGGAAAAAGGAGATATATTAACTCATATATATAATGGAAAGCCAAACGGAATACTTAGAGGTAATAAGGTTAAAAAGGAAATTATAGAAGCTAGAGAAAGAGGTATAATCCTTGATGTAGGTCATGGTACAGAAAGTTTTAGTATAGATGTTGCAATGAAATCTAAGGATGCAGGGATTTTTCCAGACACCATAAGTACAGATATATATATTAAAAACAGAATAAATGGTCCAGTCTATAACCTGTCTACAACAATGGAAAAGTTTATATATATGGGCTATTCACTTGAAGATACAATAAATAAAGTTACTAAGAATGCAGCAGATGCAATAAGTTTAAAAAATAAAGGTTTAATAAAAGAAGGATATGATGCTGATTTAACTATATTTGATGTGGTCAATGAAGAAAAAGAACTTCAAGATTCTTTGAGTAAGTCAGTAATCACAAACACATCTATAAAGCCAAGAGCGGTAATAGTTAATGGAGAATATTTAAATATAGGCGAGTCTATAGAAGAGAATGAGTAGAGGGGAGAAACTATTGTATGAGTAGTATATTTGAAAAGTACTCTGTAAGACGAGTTATAAATGCTTCGGGAAAGATGACTATACTAGGAGTATCAACAGTAGATAAGGAAGTTATTGAAGCAATAGGTGAAGGGTGTAAAAATTTCTTTATAATAGAAGAACTTGTAAATAAAACAGGTGAATATATAGCAAATTTATTAGGGTGTGAAAGTGCAGTAATAGTTTCTAGTGCATCTGCTGGGATTGCACAGAGTGTGGGAGCAGTAATAGCAAAAGATGATATGGGTCTAGTTTACAATGTAAATAGTCCTAAGAAACAAGTAAAAAGGGAAATAATAATTCCAAAAGGGCACAATGTTGATTATGGAGTTCCAGTAGAAGTAATGATAAGACTTGGAGGAGGAGAAGTTGTTGAGGCTGGTTATTCCAATATGTGTAACAAGGAACATATAATAAGAGAGATAAATGAAAATACAGTAGCAATTATGTATATTAAATCGCATCATTGTGTTCAAAAGAGTATGCTGAGTGTGTTAGATGCAGTACAAGTTTCCCAAGAATATAATTTACCTTTGATAGTAGATGCAGCGGCAGAAGAAGATTTAAGTGTATATTATGAATTGGGCGCAGACCTAGTAATATACAGTGGTGCTAAGGCTATAGAGGGTCCTAGCTCGGGGTTAGTAATAGGTAAGAAAAAATACATAGATAATGTAAAGCTTCAATCAAAGGGTATAGGAAGGGCTATGAAAATAGGAAAAGAAAATATCATAGGTCTAACATGTGCAATTGAGAGATATATAAATAATGATAAGGTAACTTTAAAAGAAATGGTGGACAAGCTAAATCCATTTATAGATAAGATAAATACTCTAAAGGGAGTGAGTGCTAGTATAACTAGAGATTCAGCAGGTAGAGAAATACTTCGTGGAGAAATTGAATTTAATGAAGATATAATAAATAAGTCAACACAACAAATTATAAATGAACTTAGAGGAGGAGAGATAGCCATATACACTAGGGACTATAAGGCCAATGAAGGTAAGATTGAGATTGATATAAGGAGTGTAACTGGAAGTGATTTAGATATAATCTATAATAAAATAAAAGAGATAATAGAGAAGTAGAAAAGTAGATAATAGAATAAGTGACATTATAGTGATTTAATAAATTAAATTTTACCAATGGAGGGAATAAATATGAATTGTATACCACAATATTATAAAAATAGAGTTTGTTTAAATGTTCTTGCAGGAAGCATAAAAAATGCTAAAGAAGTATATGATGCTTGTGATGGGCATGTACTAGTAGGAGTATTATCGAAGAATTATAGCACTATAGAAGAAGCTATTGAAGATATGAAAAAATACTCAAAAGAAATAGATAATGCAGTATCTGTTGGACTTGGAGCTGGAGACCCAAATCAGTCAAATATGGTATCTCAGATTTCTAAAGAACTTCAGCCACAACATATAAATCAAGTGTTTACAGGTGTGGCTACATCTAGAGCATTGCTTGGTCAAAATGATAGTATAATAAATGGATTAGTTTCTCCAACTGGTAAACCAGGATTTGTAAAAATATCTACAGGTCCATTAAGTTCAAAAGAAAAAGATGGTATAGTTCCTATAGAAACAGCCATAGCCATGATGAAAGATATGGGAGGAAGCTCAATTAAATTTTTCCCTATGGGAGGACTTAAAACAAAGGATGAATATATAGAAGTTGCAAAAGCTTGTGCAAAGCAGAATTTTTATCTAGAACCAACAGGAGGTATAGACTTAGATAACTTTAAAGAAATAGTTCAAATTGCACTTGATGCTGGTGTAGAAAAAGTTATCCCTCATGTTTATACATCAATAATCGATAAAAAAACAGGTGATACAAAAGTGGAAGATATAAAAACACTTTACAAAATAATGAAAGAATTATTGGGATAGATTTATGAATATATTAGCTTTTGGTGAAATAATGATGAGACTGTCAGTGCCTGATTATAAGTTCTTAACACAAACCAATGAACTAAATTATGTAATTACAGGTACAGGATTAAATATATTATCTGGGCTTAAGAACTTTGGATACAATACCTACATATTGACAAAATTGCCCAATAATAACGTAGGCAAAGCATCAAGTGCAAATATAAGAAAGCTTGGGGTAAAAGATGATTTTATTACATATGGAGGAAATCATATAGGAGTATACTTTCTTGAAAGTGGATATGGAGAAAGGCCTTCAGAAGTGACTTATTTAAATAGGTTAAATAGTTCATTCTGTGAGAGTAGATTACAAGACTATGATATTGATAAATGTCTAGAAGGAATTGATGTAGTCCATATTTGTGGTATTGCTATGCAACTTACAGATTCAGTTAAAGAGATTGCTTTAGAACTAGCTAGAAAGTCTTATGAAAAGGGGATAAAAGTATTCTTTGATTTTAATTTTAGACAATCACTAAACCCAGAAAAGACTTATGATGATTTAGTAAATGATTATAAGAAAATACTACCATATTGCCACGGATTATTTGCTAGTTATAGAGATATAAATAAAATTCTTAATATAGATAATCTAGATATAAAATCGAGTTCAGAATTGATTAAAAAAGAGTATGATATAGATATTGTAGCTGGAACTATGAGAAGATTTGATGATATGAATAATAGATTTATAAAGGGATATATATCAAATAATGATGGTTATTTTGAAAGTAAAGAATATAAGTTGGAAATATATGACAGGGTTGGTGCTGGAGATGGATATGTGGCAGGAATTATATATTCATATTTGGAAAATATGAGTAATGAAGATATAGTTGAGTTTGGGGTTGCTAGTTCAGTGTTAGCACATACAACTTATGGAGATAATTCTTTAGTAAGTATAAGTCATGTATTTAGATTGATGAATAATGAAAAAGTAGATATATTGAGATAGTATTTTTATTAAGTAGAAATAGCATTAACCATATAAAAGTGGCTAATGCTATTTTTATAGTCAATATTAATTAATTTTATATTATAGAAATAAATTTTTCCAATGCTGGATTTGTATTGTTTTTATTCCATACAACTACAACCTCAATTCTATTTTGTACTTCATTTATAGGGACTATTGCAATATCACGCTCTAGCATTGTATCTGTAACACAAAATGAAGGTAAAATGGATATCCCCATGTTAGAGGCTACTAATGATTCAATAGTATTAAGATTATTTGAACGTTGTACAACATTAGGTACAAATCCCGCTTCACGATATCTATTTTGTATCATGGATTTTTGTCCATACTCATCTCCTGTTTCCTTTACAAAAATAAACTTATCATGCTGTAGTTCAATTAAATCAATAGAATCCTCATTGTAAAGTGGATGACCAGACGGTAAAAGGGCTACCAAAGAATATCTTTCTACAGTTTTATATTCAAAGTCTTTTAACGGTTGATTTTCTGGATTAATAACAAAGGCAAGGTCCATAAAATTATTTTTTACTAAGTTTAAAAGTTCGGTTATCTCATTAGTACAAATATCCATAGATATATTAGGGTATGTATTAGAAAATTCTTTTAAATATTGTTGAAATTTGTTTTTTTCATATCCTATTAAGATTCCAATACTCAAAGTTCCAAAAAAACCATGCGCAAATTGTTGTGTTTTTGCAATAGCATCATTAATATTTTTTATTATAGTGCGAGCCTCAGATAAAAAAACTTTCCCAGCTGGTGTTAGTTCAACATGTCGTTTACTTCTTGTAAATAGAGTTACATTTATTCGTTCTTCTAAAGCTTTTATTTGCTGTGTAACAGCAGTTTGGGAAATATAAAATTTTTCTGCTGTTTTGGTAAAACTTAGAGTTTCTGCTACAGATATAAAATATTCTAATTGTTTAGTATTCAAATAATCACCCCTATTTAAACTTAATTGTTTATAAGCCTTATTTATATAATTAAAACTTATTATAGTATAAGAAAATTTACTTTTAAAGAATATTGAAAAATATTTGTATAAAAATATATGTTTTGAGTATATATTTTTATCAGATTTTATAAATTTATTAATAAGAATAACTTATATATTCCCATGAAAACGATATTGGATTTAAGTAAATTTGTCTCATAAAATGAAAGTATATCAATTGATAATACTTTAAATAAGAAGGGAGAAAAAATGGAAGATAAATTTTATTCAAAAGGCAAAGGAAATAATGGATATATTAAAAATCTTGAAGTTTGTTCCTTTAATAACTTAGATGGGACTTGTGGAATGTTTCAAATGGCTCTGTATAAAAGAGATGAAAAATACTATTTATATGGATGTTGTTTTGGGGGAAGTAAAAAAAATGGAGTAATGATTAGTGATGTTACAAATCCTTATAGTCCACAATTTATAAAACATTTTCAAATGTTAGACCCCAAAAAGTATCCTACAACAACAACTCCAAAAATTCAAATAGCAGATGATTTAATGATAGTAGCTATGAGTTGTGGAAGTGGACCAGGGGCACTTGTTGACCAAACTAAGTTAGCAAGTATTAAGTGTGAAGCAGGAATTAGAATATATAGTTTAAAAGAAGACCCTTTAAACCCTAAGTTTTTAGGTTATTGGGATTGTGGCTTAAAGCATGTAATGGGTGTCCATAGATTTATGTATAACGGAGGAAGATATGTACATTTATCAAGTGACTGTGCTGGATTTGAAGGTCTGATTTACAGGGTCATAGATATAATAAATCCTACCAATCCAGTGGAAATAGGTAAATGGTGGAGACCAGACCAATATGCAGATGGGTATCCAAATAGAACTTTTGACCCAGGAGCACCTCATTGCCCAGAATTTATGGATAAAGGATGGCTTCATGGACCTCCATTTGTAAGAGATGGGAAAGCATATTGTGGTTATGGAGGAGCTGGCTTAGTTGTACTAGATGTTGAGGATTTAACAAGACCAAAATGCTTAGGTGAATTACCATTTATGCCTGCATTTTCTAGTAGGCTTGCAGGAGCAAGAACTCATACAGCACTACCATTACCAGGAAGAGATTTAGTTGTTGTTCAAAATGAGGGAGAACGATTTCAATTTTTTAAACCAGAGAGTATTACAGAGGCTCAAGCTATGAATAATATACATATGGTTGATGTTAGTGACCCAACAAAACCAACATTAATTGCTCAATTCCCATATCCTGAAGTGCCAAAAGATTTCCCATATCCTAACTTTAATGTTGCAGGACTAGGAAAACCAGGACCATTTGGTCCACATAACCTTCATGAACCAATGGATAATAAGCCATGGCTAGAGCAAAGAGGAGATAGAGTATATTGCTGTTATTTCCATGCAGGTTTAAGGGTTTATGATGTATCAGATCCATATTACATCAAAGAGTTGGCATATTTTATACCACCAAATCCCAATAAAACGCCAGAAGAATCTTATTTCCCAGGATTCCCAGGACCACGTTTAGCAGTAACAGAAGATCTTATTGTTGATGATAGAGGCTACATCATCATAGATGCCTTAGATGATGGATTCTATATATTAAAAATGAAAGAAGGTTAAATAAACACTAAAGAGGGAGAGTTAAAAATGAAAATACTAGGTATTTCTTTGGGAACAAAAAATGGAAATAATGATACAATGTGTAAAGTTGCACTTAAGGGTGCTCAAGAAGCAGGGGCTGAAGTAGAATTTATTCAAATGTCATCTATTAACATTAAACATTGTACTGGATGTTGTGCGTGTGTCAAGACTTTATTATCTGGAAAAGGTAGTATGTGTGTATTAAAAGATGATTTTGAATGGTTACTTGACAAAATGAAAGATGCTGATGGGATAATAATTTCAGACCCTATCTTTGAAGAGGGAGCATCAGGATTATTCCATACTATAATGGATCGTTTTGGACCAAGAGCAGATAGAGGAAATAATATTATAGGAACAAAAGTTTCAGAAGCTACAGGAGGAAAAATTCCAGATTCAAGAATACTTAATGATAAAGTAATATCATTCATGGGAATAGGAGGTTCTGACTGGGGTACAAGAGTTCAATGTGAACATGCTATGCTAGCTCTAATACCAATGTGGAAAGTTATAGACAATGCTTGGTTTCCATGGGCAAAGGAATTGGTAATGGATGATACAAAACTTGCTCAAGTTCATCAAATAGGTTTAAATATAGTTGAAGCAGCAAAAAATTTTGAAAAAGCTTCATACCAAGGAGAAGAGGGAGTATGTCCACATTGTCACAATAGATTATTCTACCTTGAGCCAGGTACTAAAAAATCAATATGTGCTCTATGTGGTATAGTTGGAGAATTAGATACTACAAGTGGAAAAACTGTATTTAGTTTCCCAGAAGAACAATTAGGTCATGCCCATGATACTTTAGCAGGTAAGTTTATACATGGTGATGATATTAAAAAAATGGAAGGTCATTATGAAGAAGTTCGTAAAACACCAGAATTTAAAGAAAGAAAAACAGCTTATAATTTTATAGAACCATTAACTAAAGAAAATCAAGCTGGAGTTTCATTAGGATAATAATTAAAATACTAAGACTCTTTTTTAAGGGATATTATAGGAGGCTTATTGTATGAATGAAAAGCCAAGCTTTAAACAAATTGAAATTATTCTAGTAGTTATTTGTTTAGTACTTACATATTACAATGTTAGATTAACTCCAGCATTTATTGTTATATTTATACCACTATACTTAAGTTATTTTGTAGTATCTATGATTGCAAATCAAATAGCAATGAAGCTATTAGAGATAAGGCAAGCTAGAGAAGCTACTAATTACGATATAGGAAATGTATAGAAAGAAAAAAGAAATATTAACACTGTCTATGGGGATTGCTTTACTACCTCCTTTATGGGCAGTGTTAGCACCTTATATAGGAATAAAAACTGGAGCTGTAGCACTAATCTGTGCAGGATTATATGTAACTAATGGTAATAAACAAAAAGATGGATTAAAAATAATGTTTGGTTTTTGGTGTGGAGATTTATGGGCAGTGTTGACTATTTTAATTATGGAATATATAAACTTCAATCAAAACCTAGAATTATTTTTAACACTTAGTATATTAGGTTTTTTTGCAGTTATAATTGCATCCTTATTTGAAAAAATAATTTTCCTACCATCATGGCTTTGTGGTTGGGCTATAGGTCTAACTATTATGACAAGTGAAAATATTATTAACTTACAAGATATTTGTATTCAAATTGCTGTAGCTATGGCAGTAGGAGTGTGGTATGTGGGTGCAGGTGTAGATTTGTTTACAAGATATATTTTGAGTAAAGATAAGAAAAAGGAAAATTGAAAGTATGTGAATATACTTTGATTATAGGAGAATGGTTATGGGTTTTGAATTTAAAATAATGAGAAGTTTAATATATGTAGGGCTTGCCAAGGAAGAGTATAGACCTAAATTAATGGACTGGTTATATCGTCACCATATTCCAGATAGTATTAGTACTTTTGGACCATATTGTACTAAATATGCCTTTTATCAAGCATATCCTACACCAAATGAAGGTGAGCGTTTTGGTGTACGTAAGATGCAACTAACAGAACATTATTGGCTTGTGGATGAGCATATGCCTGAGATGGCAAATAGAATTATGACAGAATATATGCCTATGGATGTTCTACGTTGGCAAGGATGTATACCAGATGTAGAGAATAAAAAGGTTCATGAGAATGCAGAAAGTGGAGATGTAGGACGTGCAGTAGGTGGAGATAACGGATGTCCACCATTTATATTTGCCTTTGTTCCAATAAATTGGGAAGAAGATTTTAGAGGAAAAGGACGTACTGTACAAGATGGACCAAACTATCGTTGGCAATTTATGATTAAGTATCCAGATGGAATTTCTAAAGAAGAAGGAGAAAAATGGTTTTATGATGAAATAGTTCCATATTTTACAAACTGTTGCTATGTTAATCGTTTTGTCAGTAGTAAAATAATAATTAACTATGGAGCAACTGCCTTTGACCGTGTAGTAGAACTATGGTTTGAAGGAGAAGAAGAATGGTATAAAGCTGTGGTTGAAGAGGCAAAAGCTTTTATTAAAAAGCCAGAATGGGCACAAGAAGAGGAATTCCCGTATTTAAAACCACAATTCAATATTGCATCAGTATTCTTAGGTGATATAGCAACTATGGATGCATATTCACAGTATCATGGATATATTACAATGAGATAAAAATTTATAGTTTATGATAAGTAGAGGATGCACTTACTATTGCTAGTAGAAGAAGACTTATGTACCCTTAAAAGTAGGTGAATATATAGTTTTATATTTAAATTTATATAAAAATAAGACTAATAAATATGAAACAATAGCATTAGAATAATTTAATAATATTTGTTAAAAGAGTATTTAGAATGTGTTTAAAGATTAAGATGTTCCTTTTATGGTGACAGATAGTTGAAATAATAAAACTGTTATCATGAAGGGAACATTTTTATCTATAGGAAATCTTTTGAAATAAAAGTTAAATATGTTTAAGAACATCTTAAAGTGAAAGAACCATTGTTAGAAATATGTAGACAATATAGTATTTATAACGTATTATATTAACAAGTTTACACTTGGGTTATGAAATAAAAAGAGTAATTCCAAAGATTGTAAATATTATGCTGGTTTTGATACTTCAAAGTTTAGGTGATGTTGTAGTTGTTAATAGAAATACGTTTAATGAGCATAAAGAATTTATCTAATAATAGGAGGACATAATGTATACAATTGGACAAGTATCTAAATTTTTAGGAATGTCTAGAGACACACTAAAATTTTATGAAGACAAAGGATTAGTAAATCCTAAGAAAAATGAAGAAAATGGATATAGAATATATAATCAGTTTGATATATATGATATTACAACGATAAACTTTTATAGAGAAATTGATATAGAAATTAAAAAGATTCAAGAAATAAGAAAAAGTAAGAGTATAAATGATTTAGAACTTTTACTAGAAGAGAAGGAACAAATCATACTAGAAGAAATAGAATATAAAAAGCTTCTCTTAAAAAAAATTCAGTTAGTCAAAGAAGATTGTGACAAAATCAAAACATATTTTGGGAAATACATAATAAAAGAAATGAAGCCTTTAGAGGTAAAGGGTAGAATAAAACATGTTACTGACTATGATGAATATAAGGTCTTAAAAGAGAATACAAACAACTTAAAAAAAGCAGTTACATTAACTGATTTAAGAAGAGTAATAAGTTTTAATGAAGAAGGTATAGTAGAAGAAAAATTTATAATTGTAAGGGAAGTAGATGAATATGACAAAATCATAGAAGGTGAAGTTTTATCTCATCCTAATTGCATTTATACTATTATTGAAGATGGCAGATGGTCAACTGGAGGAGAAAGTATTGATAATAAAGTGAAAGACAGATTAAGAGAAATAGCAATAGAAAATGAATATGAATTACTTGGAATAGTCTATGTTAATATATTGCTTACTACTTATGAAGAAGGTATTGAGCGTATATTTTTAGAGCTTTATGCACCTATAAAATAACATAAAAGCATTGACCTGAGACTTACTCATAGGTTTAAACTCATGATATAAGCAGTTATAACTTATATAGCAGTTAAATATTAATTTGAAATGAGGATTATTTATGAGAACAGATAAAGTATTAAAAAGACCTATAGTAAGTTTTATTATTCTAACAAATATAATTTTTTTACCACTTTTTTTATTGACACTAGCAACTATAATGCTAAAACTTCCAGCAGTGATATCTGATATTGCTCTGTGCATATCATCTTGGTCATCAACTTTTGCATTTATGATATTATTTAAAAAAATTTACCCAGATAAAAATTTTTTAGTATATATAAAAGGTAAATTTAGAAATAAATTTAAATTTTCAATAGTATCAATAGCAATTAGTATACAAGTTTTAATAACTATAGTAGTTATACTTATATTAGCATCTAAAAATCATGGAACAATACCTAACTTTAAAATTTCGTCATTAGGAGTGCTTATATATTTCTTCTTAAAAAATTTATTTGCAGGACCATTAGGTGAGGAATTAGGTTGGAGAGGATTTGTTCAAAATCACCTTCAGAAAAAAAATTCTCCTTTAAAAGCATCAATAATAGTAGGTTTTTGGTGGGGGATGTGGCATTTACCAATATGGTTTACAACAGGATTTAAAGAAGTTGATTTAATAAAATATATTATATTTTTTATGATTGCAATTATATCAATTAGTATTATAATGACAACTTTTTATAATCTAAATAAAACTTTAATAATACCTATTACAATACATCAACTATTTAATTTTTTTATTGGGACAATTAATGGAGATTTAATAGAGCTTATAAAGTACTATGCAATGTTATATTTAATAGTTGCAATTGTATTGATAGCTATAAATCCAGGAAATGCACTATATAAAAAATTTTCTAAAAACACAACACAAATGCTTTAATAATATAAGTGAGAACCATATCACAAATGAGTGAAATAATTCTCCTTATTAATTAATTTTAATTAATAAATATTTGTAAGTATTATCTTAAGATTTACTATATTTTTAGTAGATTTTTCACAAATAAAAATTTATAGGATAGAATTGCTTGTTATAATAGTTCCATCTTACACAAATACAACTATTGACAATTCATTTTTGTCATCATAACAATCATATAAATATTACAATGAATTTATCTGGAATGGAAGGTATGCAGAGTGTATTTCATTAGATGAAATACTTAAAAGAATGAAATAGATAAGTATCAACTTATTATATAAGAAAAAACTTTAACTTGCTTGGATTAAAATATTAAAATCAGAAGGAACAGATATTATTAAATCTTTCATTTAGATGAGTTAATTGAAGAAAAAAGGATGTAAAATTACAAGTTAAAAAACAAATTTAATACATTAGAATTATAAATAAGGCACATCAATTTTATTTTAAATTAATGTGCTTTTTACTTGTAGTAATTTATTCATAATTAGTATAGTTTCTATTCTTTAAATAAATGTTTCTTAAGTTTCTTTACCTAAAGAAACCTTTTTTATTTATAAAATCTACAGGTGTACTATAGTATCTATTTTAGATAAGTTTAATTTTTGTCTCAATCTAAAACAAAAGTTATACTTAAATGAAATTGAAAACGATAAAATTCTCAAATAAAATAAGTATTGTGGAGGTGATGAAAAAATCCAATGATAATATGAAGACTAATCTTAAGAGGAAAGTAGGGATTAATGGTAGTGGACAAAGAAATTGTATCAATTCTCCAGATTTTATTAAATAGCACATTGATTACAACTAATGGATTACAAGATGAATCTAACTCATCAAAGAGACAAATTACTTATAGAATAAATAAAATCAATGACATGCTTAAAGTAAAAAACGTACCACTTATATGTTTAAGAGCTGATAAAGATATTATCGTTAGAAAAGAAACAAAAAAAGCAATTAAAGAAATTCTAGAAAAAAACTATTCTAAGAATACTTACTATTTTAGTAAAGTTGAAAGACTTTTATATATGTATTTAATGCTTTTTATTAATATGGAGGACATCTCAATTAATCATTTTATAAATTCTATAAAAGTAAGCAGGTCTACTGTAAATCTAGATTTTAAAGACTTAATACCAAATCTTGAAAAAAAGGGTATAGAAGTCAAGAATAATCGTATAAATGGATATTACTTAGTTGGAAATGAAATGGAAATAAGGAGAGTACTTATTAAGAACATTATAGAAACTTTGTCTAAAGAAAAAAGTTCAAGAGTATTTGATATTTTTATTAAAGAATATAATTTAGACAGTTTTGAAGAAGCTAAAAAAATTATATTGAAGCTAATAAAAAAATATGAAATTACTTTTGTTGAAGATAGATTAATAGAATTTATATATATATTTATCTTTCTAAAAGCAAGGATGTGTTCAACTAGAATAGTTATTCAAGAAAATGTAGATATTCCCAATATTTCAGTTATGAGCTCAATGAAGGAATATAAATTTGCTAAGGAATTATTAGAAGTATATGAGAATGAAGAGAAGATAAAACCTCATAATGTAATGTATATTAGTGCTTGGATTTTAGGTATATCAGTAGGAAACTATGAAGAAGATACAGAAGATAAGGATGTAATTTCAAAAATTGTAAATAAAATGATGACAAGATTCGGATATCTAAGTGGAGTTTATTATATAAGTCAAGAAAAAGTATTTAAACAATTATATTCTCATTTTAGACCGGCCTATTACAGACTTTTATTTAAACTACCTATTTATAATCCAATTTGCGAAAAAGTAAAAGAAGAATATAGATTAGTTTATAGAATTGTAAGTAATGCAATGAAAGAGTTTTGTGGATTATTTGGAGAAGAAATTCAAGAAGAGGAGTTAGCATACTTGACAATGCACTTTGCAACACTTTTTTCAAATAAAAAAGAATTTGATGGTTTTAGAAAAAGGATAGCATTAATAGTTTGTTCAAATGGTGTTGGTAGTTCAGCTATTTTACATGCAGAACTTACGAACTTATTCCCTGACTTACATTTTATACCAATGTCAGAATCAGTTGGATTGGAAAATATCAGTGAACCCGTAGACATTGTATTTACTACTAATTATAATACAGAAGGTCTAAAAACAGATGTGCCAGTGATTAAAGTAAGCCCTGTTATGACCACAAAAGAAAAATATAAAATTACACGTGAAGTGTACATTCAATTAGGTGATATTTTTTTAAGACAACCTAAAATAGATGAGGTTATGGAGATAATAAAAAAATATGCAAAAGTAACTTCTGAAAGTATTCTTTCAAGTGAGTTATTAGCCTATTTTACACAAGTAGAAAATTTTACATCTAAGGAAAGAGAGGAGCCTATGCTAAGTGAGATTACTAATGAAACACTAGTAAAAATAAAGGTAAAAGCTAAGAATTGGGAGGAGGCTATTAGACAGTCAGCTTCTGCATTAGTTGAAAATAACAAAGTGACTGAGGGATATGTAGATGCCATGATTAACTCGGCAAAAGTATCTGGACCATACATAGTAATTACAAAACATGTTGCGCTTCCACATGCTAGACCAGAAGCTGGGGCAAAAGAGATTGCAATAGGTATTGCTACCTTAGATAGCCCTATTGAGTTTGGAAATGATGAGAATGACCCTGTAAAATATGTATTTTGCCTAAGTGCAATAGATAATAATAGTCATTTACGTGCTATGTCTGAACTGGTTGAATTATTGGAACAAGATGAGTTCTTTAAGATTTTGGATAGTGCTAAAGAAGCTAAAGAAATTATTGATTTTATAAAAAAACACGAACTATAAAGGAGGATTTAATTATGTATAAGATTTTAATCGCATGTAGAGCAGGAGTTGGCTCAAGTTTAATGTTAAAAATAAAGACTCAACAAATTATTAAGGAAAATAACTTTCCAATTGAAGTAGAACATGGTTCATTGGATTCATTAAATGGATTCAATGGAGATGCTGTAGAAACATTAATTGATGTTGCTGAAGAACTAAAAAATAAAAATTTGAAGTTTGATATAATTGGAATTCACAATATTGTTGACCGAAACGAAATTAAGACAGCACTAGAAAAATTCCTTGCTTCAAAAGAGGTATAAATTTAAGAAAATAGGGAGGAATGTTTATGGAGTTTATTATTAGTTTGTTGAGTACGCCTGCTGTTTTGCTAGGTGTAGTTGCATGTATAGGATTGATTCTTCAAAAGAAATCAACTGTTGAAGTATTTACAGGGTCTTCAAAAACACTTATCGGTTTTTTGATATTTGGTATTGGTGCCTCTGCTATGACAGGAGCACTTCAAAATTTCAATAAACTGTTCCAACATGGCTTTGGAATTACTGGTGTTATAGCTTCACCAGAAGCAGCTACAGCACTTGCACAAGGTACATATGGTTTTGCAGTTTCATGTACATTAATTCTTGGATTCATATTAAATTTAGTATTTGCACGTATTACAAAGTTTAAGAATATTTTCTTTACAACAGGTCATAGTTTATTCTTTTCTTGTGTATTAGTTTTAATCATGAAAGCACATGGATTCGATAATACAATCACTATTTTAATAGGTGGAGCTATATTAGGATTTATGTCTGCTGCATTGCCTCAATTCTGTCAACCCTTTATGCGTGAATTAACAGGCGGTGATGAACAAGCTATTGGTCACTTTAATATGATTGGTTATGGTCTATCAGGTTATATTGGGCGTTTATTTTCGAAACATAAAGATGATACAACAGAGACTATAGAATTTCCTAAGTGGTTATCAATATTCAGAGACTTCTTAATGGGTCTATCCATAGTTATGCTAATCTTATTTTATATTGCAACATTAAAAGCTGGTCAAGCATTTACTCAAGAGATTGCTGGCTCAACACATTGGTTAGTATTTCCGCTTATAGAGGCATTTACATTTGTAGCTGGTATGTCAATACTGATGTCAGGTGTTCGTATGTTCTTAGCCGAAATAACTGCAGCATTCGTAATCATTTCAGAAAAGTATATTCCAGGGTCACGTCCTGCACTAGATGTTCCAACAGTATTCCCATATGCACCAAATGCAGTTATTATTGGATTTATCTCAGCATATGCTGCTGGTCTATTAGCGATTGCTATTATGGCATCATTTCCTAGTATATTCCCTGTAGTAATTATTCCAGCTGCTCACATATGTTTCTTCTCAGGTGGTACAGCTGCAATATTTGGTAATACTTCAGGTGGATGGAGAGGGGCTATTGCTGGGTCGTTCGTTGTAGGATTATTACTTGCATTTTTACCAGTTATACTATATCCAGTTTATGGAACTCTTGGTATAGAGGGTGCAACTTTCCCTAACATTGATTATAACGTAGTTGGTTCAATATTACATAATATTTTACAATTCATAAAACCTATTTAGACTAAATTATGTAAAAGTCTAAGTATAGTCACTATAATTTCAAGGAGGATAGTCTTATGGAAAATACATTATCTGCATTTTTAGACACTCTATCTAGTGAAGTATCAGAATTTATTGCCTCAATAGATGAGACGTCTATAAATAAAGCATGTGATTTAATTTTTGAAGCTGAAAGGAATCATGGACGTGTACATGTGACTGGTATTGGTAAACCAGGGCATGTATCAGGATATATTTCCTCACTGCTTTCATCTACTGGAACACCAGCATATATATTGCATGGTACAGAAGCAGTACATGGGTCAAGTGGTCAAGTAGTTGAAGGAGATGTTGTTATTGCAATATCAAATAGTGGTGAAACTCAAGAGTTAAAAGCAACTATTGAAACACTAAAAATAAATGGAGCAAGGATAATTGGTGTAAGTGGTAATGCTAATTCATTTTTAAAGAATATTTGTGATATATTCTTGTTCGCAGGAGTTAATCAGGAAGGGGATTGTCTTAATAAAGCTCCTCGTGCTTCAATTCTAGCTGAAACAATAGTATTACAATCATTAAGTGTCGCATTACAATATGCTAAAGGTCTTAAGACACAACAGTATTTGAAGTGGCATCCAGCAGGAAGTCTTGGAAAGTCTATTAGAGAGGGAATATAATTTTATGAAATATAAAGGCATTATATGTGCAATGATAACACCATTTGATAAAAATCAAAATATAAATCAACAAGCAACATGCAAATTAATCGATTATTTAATTGAAAAAGGAATCTATGGATTATTTATTTTGGGAACTAATGGTGAATGTCATGTATTGACAGATGATGAAAAAGTTGAATTTGCAAAGATTGTTATCAATCACACTAACAACCGTGTACCTGTTTTTGTTGGAACAGGCGGTAATTCAACTCGTGAAGTTATAAGTTTATCCAAGAGAATGGAAACTATTGGAGCAAGTGCGCTATCTATTATTACACCATACTTTGTAACACCAACACAGGAGGAATTAATTTTACATTATAAAACTATTGTTGATTCAGTTAATTTACCTATTATGATGTACAACATGCCAGGGAAGACTGGAATTAATATTGAACCAGAGTCAGTGTGTGAATTGTCAAAGATAAAGACTATTATTGGAATTAAGGATAGTAGTGGTAAACTTGACAACATGAAAGCTTATATTGAAGTAACTAAGAGTGAGGATTTCAGTGTATTTTCAGGTTCAGATTCACTTATTCTTGAAAGCTTGAGAGCTGGTGCTCAAGGTGCTGTTGCTGCAACAGCAAACTTTCTTACAGAAATTGATATTGCCATTTATGATAACTTTATGAAAGGTAATTTGAAAGAGGCTCAAAAAGCTCAAAATAGTATAGAAGAACTTCGCCGTATCTTAAAGCTTGGAACAATTCCATCTGTTATAAAGAAAACTGTTGCCTTGAATGGAATTAATGTTGGGAATGCACGACTTCCTGTAACTGAACCAACTGGAGAAGTACTTGAAGAAATTAAGAGAGTAGTTGAAAATTATAGAGTATTATTTAATAAAAATAGTGAGAGTAGATAGGGCAATTAGACTGGTATATGACTAACATATGTATCATAAAATGAGGTTTAAATTAATGGAGAAGCGAAGTGGTTTGATGAATATAGAGGTGATGATATGAAAAAGGTGAATATAACTAAAAGAATGGCAGAATGTGGGGCTCTTGCAATTGTAAGAGAAGAAACACTTAATCGTGCATGTGAAATTGCTGAAGGTTGTATAAAAGGTGGCATAACAGTTATAGAAATGAGTTATACCTTGAATAATGCTGGAGAAACAATTCAAGAGCTTAATAAAAAATATGGCGAAGCACTTTGTGTGGGAGCAGGGACGGTTTTGGATAGTGAAACAGCTCGTCATGCTATTTTACATGGAGCTCAATTTATTATTGCACCAAATTACAATGAAGATGTAGCAAAAACTTGCAATAGATATCAAATTGCTTATGCTCCAGGATGTACATCATTGACTGAAGCAGTAGAGGCACTGAGTTTAGGCGCTGCCTTTATCAAGGCTTTTCCAATATCAGATTTCTATGGACCTAAACTAGTAAATGTATTTAAAACGCCAATACCTGATATGCCGGTTTTAGCAAGTGGTGGAATTAATTTTGGAAACTTACATGTATGGCTGGAAAATGGAGTTGATGTATGCGGATTTGGTGGTTTATTAACTAAAGGTACTGTTGGGGATATTGCTGAAAATGCTAAAAAGATTCGTGAAATTATTAAAAATATAAGAGAAGTTTAACCTTTAGGCTGTATCATAGTAGTTTATAATTGCTATGATACAGCCTTTTTAATCTTTGTTACCTTAATTTAGAATATAGATAAAATCAGTAATGCAACTATATAAGGATTGTGAATCGATTAATATATAAATATAATTAAGTTGAGATGAGGTGATAATATTGAACTTTGGAAAAAATTTAAATAAGTCAGAAGATGAACTTTTAGAGAATTTCATGATATGTGGTTTTATAGTGGGGATATCAATTGGATTTATTACAGATAATTTTATGTGGAGAGTAGTAGGTAGTTTTATAGGTATGGGAATTGGTTATTTGATAGAATGTGTAAATAAAAAAGGTAGAACAAACAATAAAGATTTCAGTGTTATGGAGATTATGAAAATCTTTTTGTGGATGATTTAGTTTTTTATTGCCGATATATTCACATGTTAAGACCTGAGCTAGAAGCATTGTTCTTTAGCAAATGTATTCATTCTACCCTTCAATGTGCATGTAGAGAAGGTAAAGTTTTCAATGGATTTATTGGATTTGATGAATGTACATGGCTATGTCTATGGACGCAAGAAGAAATAAGTACATTATCATTGAAATATTGTTTGGTAAAAATAAATAATAACCTTAAAACAGTTGATTATAAAAAATTAACTGTTTTAAGGTTATTTTTATCTTTATGACAAAATAGACACTTGCCATTTAGAATGTGACAATATAGTAGTTGTTTAGAAGAGGTATAAAATATTATACTTTAATTAAGGTAAAATGTATTTTTGCTTTTAGAATGAAAATAATTAGGAGGGGAGCTATAAATGAAAAAGATAATATATGTATTATTTACAATTGAACTATTAATAGTATCTTTATTAGGTCTGAATATAGTTAAAGATAATGAAATTAATAATATTTTGTATAATGATACAACAAGTATATCTGTAATGTTTAAAGATTATAAAAAATTAGATAAAAATTATAGTAAGTGGATTAAAGATATTGCAGATGAAAATGATGTGACCATATCAAAGTATGTTTTTAATAATAATGAAAAATTATCTATATATACGACTGATACAAGTTTGGATAACAACATAAAGTTAAAATTAGGAGAATTCCCTAATGCTAATTCAAATGAATTTATTAGTAATATAAATACTAATAATAGTAATCAAGTAGGTAAATTCTCAACTATGAGTAAAGACATATCAATTTTGATTAGAGATTTTGATAAAATAAGTGAAGTTGGAGAATCAGGAATCTTATATATTTCAACTCAAAATGAAGATACAATAAATAAAATATTAAAAGAGTTAAATGTAGACAGAAGTGTTTTTGTAGCAAAACTACATGATAGATATGTTGATTCAAATTTATACTTAAATCCTTCAATAATTAGAGATTTAATATTAATTATTCTTTGCTTCTTGGCTACAATAATACATTATTCAGTTAGTGTGAGTAGAGAGGCTTCTATTTTAAGATTAAATGGATATTCTAAGTTAGATATAATTATTAGAGTTTTAAGAAATATACTTAGAATTATGATTTTATCATCTATCACAGCATTCTTAATATATATAATCTATATTTTAAAGTTAAACTTGGGTGTTAAAGCATGTTTATACTTTGTTATATTTTCAATTGCATGTATTTTGATAAATATTTTTATAACCACATTAATAGTTAGTTTTAATAGTAGAAGTTCTAAATATGTGTTAGCTCTAAATGGGAAAAAATCTTATGGTTTTATAAATATAATGCATTTCACACTGAAAATTGTATTTGTATCATTTCTTGTATTATCCATAAATAACTGTATTTCAAATTATAATATGCTACAAACTCAGTTGGGAAATCTATCTGAGTGGGATAAAGCAAAAAATGTTTATAATCTTACTCTTAAAGATACAGGCGAACAATCTTTAGGAAAGGAAGAAGTAATTAAAAATGCTAAGATTAAAGGCTTCTATAAAAGTTTAGTAGAAGAAAAAGATGCTTTCTTAATTGATACAACTAATTTTGAAAAACTTGAAAATGGAAGTTACATGTATGAAATAAACTCGAGGGGTAAAAACCCAGAAGTAAGTCAATATGGTAAAAATATAAAGATAAATAAGAACTATCTTAAAGTTAACCCTATTTATTCAAATGGCAAAGAAATATTTAATCTAATTAATTATGACGATAAGACTATAAATTTATTAGTTCCTAAAAAATTACAAGTACATGAAAATGAGATTAAAAAAGAATTTAGAGAATTATTTTACTTTGAAAAAATAGAAGTAGAAAATATGTATAATGAGGAGTTAAATAGAGATTTAAATAAAACAAAGAAATCAGATTTAAATGTTAACATAATATATGTAGATAATAATCAAAGCTATTTTACTTATAACTCATTTGTTATGGATGACAATAGAAATCTCATTGATGACCCAATAGCAATAATTGACATAGATAATATTGATGATTCTTTTTATCTTTCTTATATATCTAGATGTGTCTATTTTAATTCTAAGAAATTAGATGCTCTTGCAGATATAAGTAACATTATTGAAGCTCAAGATGTAGAAGCGTATATTAAAAGTTTACATGCTGTTTACAATGAGTATGGTTTAGAAATAAATAAACTAGAAAAATCTTTGAATAGTGAGATTTTCACTATAATAATAATAGCAATATCAAACTTAATGATTACCTACAATATAGTAGCTAGCTACTATGAAAGAAACAAATATAAGCTATATATTAAAAAAATATTTGGTTATTCGACTACATCTAGAAGTATATTGTTAATAATCTCATTAATATTAACAAATATTATTCCAATAAGCATTATATCAACAAGAGTAGATTTAAATAACAACATTATCTTATTAGGACTTCTAATATTAGTTGTAGAATTAATTATATCTATTATATTAGACAAGATTATCTCAAATAGTTCATTTAATAAAATTATAAAAGGAGAACATTAAAAAGATGATTTCATTAATAAATATATCGAAAAAATTTAAAGATAAATCTATAATAGACAAATTTAACCTAGAAATTTCTAAGGGCGAGTTTGTAGCGATAACAGGAAACAGTGGTTCAGGTAAGACAACTTTACTTAATATAATGGGATTATTAGAAAAACCTAATTCTGGTGATATTATAATAAATAATATAAAAAATCCAAATAGTAAACAGATAAGAATTTTACAAAGGGATTTTTATGGTTATCTATTTCAAAATTATGCTTTAATTGAGAATGAAAATGTTGAAAATAACTTGAAAATTGCTTTAAAGTATCAAAAAAATATCAACCATAATGAAAAAATAAATTACGCACTTGAGTCTGTAGGTCTTAGAAAATACAATAAAAAAAAGATATACGAATTGAGTGGAGGAGAACAACAAAGGGTAGCGTTAGCAAGAGTAATATTAAAAGAATGTGAAGTAATATTTGCAGATGAACCTACAGGTAATTTAGATAAAAAAAATAGAGACATAGTATTTGATATACTTAAAAGTCTAAATAAGAATGGTAAAACTATCGTATTTGTAACTCATGATTTAGAGTTATCGGAGCAGGCAGATAGAGTCATAAAATTGTAATAATATCAACATATAAGAAAGAGATTACAGCTAAATCAAGTTTAATAATACCACGAATAGAATTTAAACATTAAGTAAATTAGTAGTTTGTAAATATAAGTATAATATGATATCATAAAGGCTCAAAAGAAATTTTATATAATAAGAAATCTAAAAATAACAAATGGAGGACATATAAAGATGGAAAATTTACCAAATTGCCCGAAATGTAATTCAGAATATACTTATGAAGATGGAACTCTTTTAGTTTGCCCAGAATGCTCTCATGAATGGGCATTAGGATTGGGAGCTGAAGAAGATTCAAATATTATCAAAGATACAAATGGAAATGTATTAAATGATGGAGATTCTGTTACAGTAATTAGAGACCTTAAAGTAAAAGGAAGTTCATCATCTATAAAGATTGGAACAAAAGTGAAAAATATACGTTTAATCCATGACCCATCAGATGGACATGATATAGAATGTAAGATAGATGGTTTTGGAGCTATGAAACTAAAATCTTCTGTTGTTAAAAAAGCGTAAAATTATAAATAAACTATGTTGTTTATAATTTTCTATTACAGTATAAAACCATAAGAGTCTATTAAGTAATTAAAGTTTATTTATCTTTATATTTTCTTATGGTTTTATTAAGTACAGATTTTATTAATGTATAGTTGAAATAGGTTTATTCCTCAATAGATATTCTGAACATTTTACCTATTCGCTCATAAAGTCTGTTATCACTTCTACTAATATATTCACCAATACATTTATCCAATCTATTATACAGAGTAAAAACTTTAGGACGACTGGATTTTACTAAAGGCTTTGAGCTTTTTCCATAGTAATATGAAATAATGATGTCTTGTAACCAACATACCCCATTTCCTCAATCTTCAGAAGAAATATGAAAATAATTGGATACTAAAATATTCTCTCCTCTACAACTATATTTAAAATAAACTTTAGCATAAAAAGTATTGTTACAAATATCAAGAAACTTATGTATACTATTGGAATAAATGATATCTTAAATTATAATTAAGCATAAGAAATGTTAAATAAGAGATTTGATTATAACTTAGTTATAAATAATATATTATTAAAAAAAGTTTAAAAGGAGAAAATATGATAAATATACATAAAAATATATACAATAATAAGTTATTTGATGAGCTAAAAATTGACTGTAAGAAGTGTTTTGGACTTTGTTGTGTAGCTCTTTATTTTTCTGCTTCAGATGGATTTCCTATTGATAAGGAATCAGGAAAGCCCTGTATTAATTTGCAATCAGATTTTAAATGTTCTGTACATAATAATCTTATGAAGCGAGGTTTTAAAGGGTGCACTGCATATGATTGTTTTGGTTCAGGTCAAAAAGTAGCACAAGTAACATATAAGGGTATAGACTGGATGCAATCACCAGAAGTATCAAATCAAATGTCTGAAGTATTTTTAATTATGAGACAGCTACATGAAATGTTATGGTACCTTAAAGAAGCATCTGTATTAAATATATCAGACACAATCAAATCAAAAATTGACTTAATAATTGAAGAAACTGAAAAGATAACTAATATGACTCCAGAAAAGCTAATTGATTTGGATATCACATCACATAGAGCAAAGGTTAATTCATTATTATCACAAGCGAGTGATTCTGTAATGGAAAAAGCTAAATCATTTATCAAGACTTCTACTCTTAAAAATATGAAAAAATTAAGAAAAAATATAGATTTAATAGGAGCAGACCTTAGAAAAACAAATCTAATAGGAGCAGATTTAAAGTGGCGATTTCTAATAGCAGCAAATTTAAAGGATGCAGATTTGAGTGGAGCAAATTTAATAGGAGCAGATTTAAGAGATTGTGATATTAGAGGTGCTAATCTTGAGAATAGTATATTTTTAACACAATTACAAGTTAATACTGCAAAAGGAGACTCTAATACGAAGTTGCCAACCTCACTAGTACATCCTAAATACTGGGAAAAATAATTAAAATAAATACATAATTTTACAAAATATGAACTTTTTTGACTTTAATTCATACTATATATTAGAGATTCCTTAAAAGAATTTCTTAATATAATATAGGGAGAGATATAAAAATGAGTTATCAAAATTATAAATGTGAAAGAGATTATGTATATGATGATTATAAATATAATAAATGTAACAAGTGCTATAATGATTATGAGGAAATGACACATGTTCATGAATACTCACAAAGTGTTAAGTTAGCAGAAGAATGTGATGATAGACATAATCACCGTGCAGCAGGAGTTACTGGTGAAGTTATACCAATAAATGGTGGTACAAATCATGTTCATAAAATAAATGATAATGTAGATTTCCTTGACCATTTCCATAAGATATGTGTTACAACAGGACCAGCAATTAGAATACCTGGAACTGATAAACACATTCACTTAGTATGTGGAGAAACTACTGTTAATGATGGTCACTGCCATAAATTCCTTTTTACTACTCAAATAGAAGCTCCTTTAGTATAAACTAATGTGAATTATTGTAGTAAATTTGCTAGATTATAGTATATAAATGCTAAAAATATATAATAGATAATATTTAAACTTAATGAGGACTATGATATTTAACCTTCATAGTCCTTTCTAAGTTTTGTATAAAGAAGTGTTATACAATTAAAAGTAATATAGAAAGGAAATTTTTATGAAATCTGGAATAATTTTTGAAATGAAACAAATAAATTCAACAGAATATGAAGAAATGTTGCAAGTCTGGGAATCGTCAGTAAGAGCAACTCATAATTTTTTAACAGAAAAAGATATTGAATCTTTGATACCATTAGTTGAAATTGGGCTTAAAGAAGTAGAACATATAGTTTGTATAAAAGATAATGATTCAATAAAGGCTTTTATAGGGATAGATAAAGATAAAGTTGAGATGCTGTTTATAGAAGATAAATATAGAGGAAATGGCATTGGTAAAAAATTAATAACATATGCTATAGATAAATACAATGTAAAATATGTTGATGTAAATGAACAAAATAAAAAAGCTGTGGGATTTTATATTCACTTAGGCTTTAAAGAGTTTGATAGGTCTGAAATAGATGGACAAGGTAATCCATTTCCAATATTACATATGAAATTAATTTAAAATTATACTTCTCACTTATTCACAAAAATGCCTTAAAAGAAACTGGATTTCAAAATATAACATCCTATCTTTATGGTGATGACATAGCTAAAATGCAAGGATATTTTCCAGTGGGATTACCTTATTGTGCAGGATACGATTTTGGATATCATATGATTAAGTATTATTTAGAAAAGACAAACAAATCAATAATCGAAGCTACTTCATTGCCTTATAGTGAGATAATAGAAGCAATAAAAGAGTTTTGGGAATAAATTTTATGAATTGCATAATTTGAAAAAAATTATGCAATTATTCTATTTTTGAGAAAAAATAAATTGACAATAAATTATAAGAAATATACAATAATATATATATAGAAGTATTTCAATATATAAAAGTTTTAAGATTTCATATCTAAAGTATCTAATATTACATGT